>NZ_QUEH01000050.1:0-627 GCF_003477935.1 Clostridium sp. AF32-12BH
GGGCTGAAAACGGCTTCTAAAGCGTAACAGGGGCCTTTCTGGGCCTTATTCCTGGCCCCCATCGTGCAGTGCGTCCAGGATCCAATCGCTCAACTCCTGGGAAGGGGACACCCGCACCGTTATATGCCCATTTTCAAAGCGCACCGCTGGCGGCGGGCAATCCCACCACTTACGGACGGTTTTCGGATCAAGGCCAGTTTCCCGGTGACAGTCGGCCTTGCGCCCCTCCGGGTGCTGCTGCCGCCATTCATAAACCCGCGCCTGGGCCGACGGGCGGCCATTCCCCTCACGCCAATTACTATGAACTATGTCCCGCGTTGCCCTGGCTATCTTCAAATGCTGTTCCTGTTTGCGCCAGTTCCGCTTATTGACAGGCATAGTCAGGCCGGAGAGCTTCGCTATATCGTCCCTGGGGAATGTCACATAGTCCTCATTGAACATTTCCAGGGCGCACACCACATCATCTTTTGTAAAGCGGTTTATATCCTCAACACTCATATCATCGTAGGGCCGGAGCAGCGCAAAAGCGTCCCGGCGCAGCTCGTCCTCGTCTATCCCGCATTTTTTTGCATAAATCGCCAGCGTCATAATGCCATAGAAACGATGGCCCACCCGGATTTCATCGGC
>NZ_QUEH01000050.1:637-874 GCF_003477935.1 Clostridium sp. AF32-12BH
TAGAAACGATGGCCCACCCGGATTTCATCGGCGATCCGGTGTAGCCACCAGTCGTAAAGGTCACGCTTGACCGTCCAGCGGCCCCGCCGCTCCTTCTTGACGATCCTCCGCTCATACCAATCCGGGTACTTCTCTTTCGCCTCGGCCAGCGACAGGCGGCTCTTTCTCATAAGCCCCTCAAGCCGCTGCTGTTCCCCGTTGCTGTCCGGGATATAATCAAGCAACCGCGCCAGCTCC
>NZ_QUEH01000051.1:0-701 GCF_003477935.1 Clostridium sp. AF32-12BH
GGAGCTGCTTCGCCCCAGCCGTCCGGGTAGCGTCTGACATTCCCACGGATTTTCTGCACAAGGTCAAAGGTCTGCTGGTCAATGATAGGCTCATGGGTATTCTCGAAAATTGTCCATTCGTCCTCCGGGACATAATGGCTTTTCTTGTCCTTGAAGTGCTTTCGGGTCTTGAAGTTGATGGTATGTCCCAGATACTCACGCTTTTCAAGAATGTTGCAAATGGTGGAAGAACCCCAGCCGTACACATCTTTGAAAGTCTTGTTTTTGTTCACGCCCTCGCCGTGCTGGGCAAGGTAAGCGGACGGAATGAGGACTTTTTCTTCTTTCAGCCTGCTGGCGATCTGATACGGACCGTAGCCGTCAATCGTCATGGCAAAGATGCGCTTGACCACCTCGGCGGCTTCGGGGTCAACCAACCATTGGTCTCTTGCTTCGTTCCAAAGATAGCCGTAAATGACCGTGCCTGTGAGGTGCTTGCCGGACTTGCCTTTGGACTGGAAAGTGGAACGGATTTTACGGCTGGTATCTCTGGCGTAATACTCGTTCATAATGTTGCGGAAAGGGGTAAAATCATCATCACCTCTGGCACTGTCCACGCCGTCATTGATGGCGATAAGGCGAACGCCACGCTGACGCAGGATTTCCATAATCTGACCGACTTTCAGATAGTCACGACCCATGCGGCTCATGTCCTTGATACA
>NZ_QUEH01000052.1:0-669 GCF_003477935.1 Clostridium sp. AF32-12BH
ATAGCTTCGTATTTTCTTCATGTTGTCCGTCCTTTCTAAAAGATGGGGCAGCAAAAGCCGCCCCTGAATCAAAAAGCCGCCTGCACTTCCCAAAGGAGATACAGACGGGTCTACCGTAAGATTTCATATACGCCGTGGTTCGTGACAACAAAGGTTCCATCCAATTCCATGTCACGCCCATAGGCAGCATAGTCGATATAGTTTTGTAAGTGTGCCGGAAGTTCCCCAAGCTGTCCGCTTTCTTCCAGATAGTAACGAGCCACATCCGCCATATCGTCACAGCCGGAATGGCAGATAATATCGTCTTCATGCTCACAGAGTTCTTCGATACTGCCAAAGTAGGATTGCAGCTCTGATAGTTCCTCCTGAATGTACTCCGGTAAGTCCTCCACCATTTTACACAGGCGGTTGACTTCCTCAATGGGGGTATATTCGTCAATCTCAAAGGGCAGCTCATAATCATGGATGGCGTATTCCTCATATTCATCATTCAAACCGATACGTTCTTTGACTTCCTCAAAGTCCACAGGCGGCGTGAACCATGCCCCGACCAGTTCGCCCTCGTTGTATTTGCCTAAGTTGGCAATGTAAATCCGCATTTCTTCCAAGTTCCTCCACCTCCTTTTAGCGGTAATAAAAGATACCATTGTCCGTAAACAGGTAGTTTTC
>NZ_QUEH01000053.1:0-634 GCF_003477935.1 Clostridium sp. AF32-12BH
ATAGTAATATTGAATATGGAATAAGCCCTCTTGGTATGATATCTAATAAGAAAAGTGTAAGCAAAACAGTTAGTTTTGCTAATCAGCATACGAGCAAACCGCGCGCTATTGTTTTATCCATACATACATATGGTTATTTTTATGGAATTTCTATTATAAATTCATATAATAGCAGCACATTTTCATTTACTCTAACGCCAATCGAGATAGGAAATGGTACTGGACAATGGAGCGTTCATTGGATTGCTTTGTGGTAGTTATTCTAATTTTGGATGCTCATAAAATAAATAATCATATACTGATATCACTAATGAATAAAAATCACGATTGAACATATGCAGCAACAGTCGTTTTCACAGAAAAATCACCAGTGCAATCCATTGCATTGATAGTGGTTTGTCCATTTGTCTTGATTGTAATTAATACTGGCTTACCAAGATTTGTTATTGCATACAATACAATATTATTTGAAATTTTCAATCCTGAATGATATGCAAGAATATACTCAGACCAAGATGTTGCATTCTTAATACCAAAATCGATTTGATATAATGCAAGATGCGCACTAATTTTGATTATTCTGGAATATGAGGTAACATTATTTTCTGCTTCCAAAACAATATCAATATTACTA
>NZ_QUEH01000054.1:0-359 GCF_003477935.1 Clostridium sp. AF32-12BH
TGCTTCCCTGTCACAGCCATTGCCGCAGTCCTGTCCCGCAGTCCTATGACGGTCAAGCGTTCTTTGAATGAACTGGAAAACGCAGGACTTATCATGCGGGTGCGTCAGGGCGTTGGAGAGCCGAACAGGATTTATGTGCTGATACCGGGAAAGGAGGACGCTGCCCTTGCCTGATAGCTCAAAACTTGAAAAGCTCAACCGGGAGCTGGAGAAAAGCGAAAAGAAACTGCGGAAAGCTATCAATGATGAAAAGGCATTGCAGCATCAGTTGAAGCAGCTTACCCGAAAGGAACGGACGCACCGGCTCTGTACTCGTGGCGGTATGCTGGAAAGTTTTCTGCAAGAGCCGGAACGCCTGA
>NZ_QUEH01000054.1:369-608 GCF_003477935.1 Clostridium sp. AF32-12BH
AAAGTTTTCTGCAAGAGCCGGAACGCCTGACAGATGATGATATCATGCTGTTGTTGAAACTCATTTTTCACAGACAGGACACGCAGGAACTATTGAAAAAACTGCTGGAACGGAAGAAGCCGGAAACCCCTTAGTTTACTAAGGGCGCAATTATACACCACCCAGAGGTTGGTGCATTGCGTTCTCCGAAGGCTCCTAGCCGGAGGGCTGTGATTTTCCGCAGTCATGGTCTGCTCCAA
>NZ_QUEH01000055.1:0-350 GCF_003477935.1 Clostridium sp. AF32-12BH
ATTTATATCGGGTACAGCCTTGATACAGGAAGAAACGTGTACTTAAAGCCTGCCCTTGCCAGTCAAGGGGTAAAAGGCTCCGTCACCAACGCCCTTGCTGCCGCTTTTGTCGGCTCCCTCGGCGGTGGAAAATCATTCAGCAACAACATGATTATCTATTATTCCGTATTGTTTGGGGCACAGGCTCTCATTGTTGACCCGAAAGCGGAACGGGGACGCTGGAAAGAAACCCTGCCGGAAATCGCCCATGAAATCAATATCGTAAACCTGACTTCGGAGGAACAGAACAGGGGCTTACTTGACCCGTATGTGATTATGGAGAACCCAAAGGATTCCGAATCACTGGCAAT
>NZ_QUEH01000055.1:360-593 GCF_003477935.1 Clostridium sp. AF32-12BH
AACCCAAAGGATTCCGAATCACTGGCAATCGACATCCTGACTTTTTTAACGGGCATTTCCAGCCGTGACGGGGAAAAGTTCCCTGTTCTTCGGAAAGCTATTCGTGCAGTAACAAACAGTGAAGAACGGGGGCTTTTCAAAGTGATTGAGGAACTACGGGCGGAGGGAACCACCATCAGCACCAGCATAGCCGACCATATCGAATCCTTTACGGACTATGACTTTGCACACCT
>NZ_QUEH01000056.1:0-243 GCF_003477935.1 Clostridium sp. AF32-12BH
AGCAAGCAGGAGAAGCTATTTCACGAGGCTATCTTTCAGATCGGCAACTTAACGGACTGCGGGTGCGGCTCCCCTGGAGGGGAACGGGCGGCGGCAGCTCTCAAAGAGTTTGCAGAGTCCTTCCAGGAGCGCAACCCTCATCTGCGGGTGTTCAATATGGTGCTGCACATGGACGAGGCCACGCCCCACCTCCATGTGGACTTCGTGCCAGTGGCAACGGAGCAGAGCCGGGGCCTCTCAACG
>NZ_QUEH01000056.1:253-574 GCF_003477935.1 Clostridium sp. AF32-12BH
GCAACGGAGCAGAGCCGGGGCCTCTCAACGCGGGTATCAATGAAACAGGCGTTAAAGCAACAGGGATTTGAAGGGCTGGGCCGGAAGCAGACGGAATGGAAAGCCTGGATGGAACGGGAGAAAGAGGCTCTAACGGAAATCGCCCAGGCGCACGAGTTTGAGATCATCAGCCTGGGCGGTGGCCGGCCTCATATGGAGCTGCCAGAATACAGAGCAGCGGCCCAGCGACTTGAAGCTGTCCAGGAACAGGTGATAGCGGCAGAGCAAGAGATCGCGGCCCTGGAAAAGCAGAGAAAGGCCCTGCAAGGGAATGTGAAGCTG
>NZ_QUEH01000057.1:0-572 GCF_003477935.1 Clostridium sp. AF32-12BH
TCAGGTTTACCACATTCCCACACCCCGCCGCTCACCCCCATTACCCCCTCCGACTTTCTCCCTGTCCGAGAGAGAATATTTTATTATTTTTTCCCTGGCCTAAAGGCCATAGGGGGGCATATATTATCAATACATTTTATTCCCTATTTTTACTGTTATTATAGCCTGTCCGGGCGGCTCTTTCAAGTCCCCCGGACAGGCTTCTTTTATAGCTCCATACCGCCCCAGGTGTGGCCCCGTTCTTGCTCTTTCTCCGGCTGCTGCACCTCTGGCACAGGTAGCAGCTCCCGCGCCTTTTCGACCAGGGGCCGGAACTGCTCCGGCAAGTGCCGATCCAGAAAGTCCAGCACCGCCCCGATCCCTTCCTGGAGCCGTGCCGAAATCCCGCGCTCCCAGCTCAAATCTTCTTCCAGGTATTCCACCTGCACTTTGAGCTGCCGGTTTTCATTTTCAAGCCGCTGTCGCTCCTGGGCGTCCTTCAGCTTTTCTTTCATCGAGGGGATTTTCTGCTGAAGCTGTTGGTTTTCTACTTTCAGCTCCCGCACCTTCTGCTCTGCCGCCGCGCCCCGGAT
>NZ_QUEH01000058.1:0-519 GCF_003477935.1 Clostridium sp. AF32-12BH
AGGACTCGCACTTTGGTAAAGAAGATATCAATATTGACATCAATACAGGAACCCAGATGTTTGTTGAGGAAAAATCAGCAATGTTTCATGGACATCCGACGGTTATGCAGCAGCTGCAGAAACAGATGGATGCGGAGCTGATCCGTATTCCTTACTTTTCACAGACATCGAATGAATCCTACGTGTACATGACTCCATCCTTAAACATTGCATTTAACAAAAATCTGGAAAAAGACCGGGAGAAACTGGATACTGCACTGGATGTGCTGGATTGTATGATTTCAGAAGAGGGGCAAAAGCTGATTGCGGATGGAAGCGGCGTCATTTCATTGAATACAGATGTTCCAACCATGATGCAGGATGTGCCTGGACTGGAAGAGGAAATTAATAATAATGCCGTTTATATCCGATATTCCGCTCAAAAATCTTTTTATGCAAGTCTTGAGGCTGTTCACGGATTACTGTCAGGGGAAATGGATGAAACACAGGCTTATGATATTTTTTGCAGTGTAATGAATC
>NZ_QUEH01000059.1:0-511 GCF_003477935.1 Clostridium sp. AF32-12BH
CCGCCTGCTACGCAGACACGGATATCTTCCTTCCAGTGCGGGGTGTCCAGTCCGTTGATGCGGACAACACGCTCAACTCCGCGGTAGTCGATCTCCTGCAGTGCATGATACAGAGAGTATCTTGCAGCATCTTTCTGGTTCTCTGCTACTGCATCCTCCAGATCCAGCATAATAGAATCCGGTTTGTAGATGTATGGATCCTTAATGAGACCCGGCTTCTGGCAGTTTAAGAACATCATGGAACGTCTCAGTCTTTTCTTATTCGGATGGCTCATTATTTAATTACACCTCCCCATGGAAGATTCTCAGTGATATCGTTGGAACGGTATACTGCGCACTCAACACGTGCCTTTAAGGTACAGTCCAATGCACCCTTGTCTACTACAGTTACCTTTGCGTCTTTTACATCCAGACGGTTTAAGGTTTCCAGGACGGTTGCCTTGATCTGTTTTCCAAACTGGTGAATCACACTGCTCTCGATGGAAAGCTCTACGGTACCATTTCCCGGCTC
>NZ_QUEH01000006.1:0-225562 GCF_003477935.1 Clostridium sp. AF32-12BH
GAATGGGCAGGAAGCGGTTGAGCTGTTCAGAAAAAGTGAACTTGGTGAATTTGATGTCATTCTTATGGACATTATGATGCCTGTAATGAATGGTTATGAAGCCACAAAGATGATTAGGTCTCTGGACAGAGAGGATGCAAAGGAGGTACCGATCATTGCAATGACAGCAAATGCGTTCACGGAGGACAGAATAAGAGCAAAAGCAGCAGGGATGGATGAACATGTTGCTAAGCCAGTTGATGTGGAATTACTGATAAAAGTAATTCATAAATTGGTGAATGATTGATAGAGCAGTGTCAAATAAGCGGTGAAATATAGACAGGATAACTAAAATATGACATGGATACATTGGAATCATTGGATATTTTGACACTGTAAAATAGAAAAATGCAAAATTAGAGTAATTACAATGCCACGTAAAGGGATAAAAATGAATAAATCAGTATTGCAAAGAGGTATCATTTTTATATTGTGCAGCTGCATCCTTTTTTCAATCTGTCCGGTTTATGCTTTTGCAGCAGAAAATCAGAAAGAGAGAGTTGTCAGGATTGGTGTACCGGATGATACATATGATAAGATAAATGGAAATGGAAAAAGAAGCGGATACGGCTATGAATATCTGCAGAAAATCGCAGGTTATACCGGGTGGAACTATGAATATGTAGATTGTACATGGGAAAATTGTTTCGACAAATTAAAAAATGATGAGCTGGATATGATAGAAGGAATCTCTTATACGGAGAAACGGGCAGAGACTATGCTTTTTTCCGCTATTCCAATGGGAGACGAAAGATATTATGTCTATGTAAAACCCGATCATACAGACATCTCATCCTCTGACACTGCATCTTTCAATGGGAAAACGATTGGGGTGCTTATGGGTTACCTGTCGGAAATGGTATTGAACGAGTGGGAAAAGAAATATGATCTGCATACACAGCATGTCAATGTTTCAAATAATGAAGATGCTTTGAAGAAAATTGCAGACGGAGAAATTGACGTTTTTGTATCGTTAGAGGATTCCAGTCTGGATGGGTACGGAATGGTGGCCTTAACGAATCTCGGAAGTTCAAAAATATATTTTGCAATCGGCCAGAGTCATTCTGATTTAAAGACAGAGCTGGATAATGCTATGAGAAGGATCACAGATGATGATCCTTATTATGCAGATGAACTGCATAAGCAGTTTCTGTCAGTGGACAGGGTATATTTTCTGACGGGAGAAGAACAGAAATGGCTGTCAGAGCATGGAACAATCAAAATCGGTTATTTGATAAACGATGGCGGGGTCAGTACTCTTGATACAGAAACCGGAAAAGTGAGCGGCCTGATCATGGATTACAGCCAGCTTGCACAAAACTGCCTGGAAGGACAGACTTTGAAATTTGACCTGAAGGGCTATGATTCACAAGAGGATATGCAAAAAGCGTTGCATGATGGAGAAATTGATATGATTTTTCATGTGATGCAAAATACGAATGCTGCCGAAGACCTGGGCTATGATTTAACAGATACTGTCTGGAAGTACAATATGGCGGCTGCAACGGTTAAAAAGAGTTTTGATGAAAATGCTGAAAATACGGTTGCGATACCAAGAGAAGACAGTGATTTGAAGTCTTATGTTTCCTACAATTATCCACAGTGGCATGTGAAGGAATATGCTACATGGAAGGATGCAAAGAAGGCTGTTTATAATGGAAAAGCAGACTGCATGATTATGGACTTAGGCAAGTTGGAACAATATTCTGATGATAATAAACTGCATAGTGTTTTTCTGGAAAAGTACGATATGGTGTCATTTGCAGTCAGACGTGGAAACAGCATGCTGCTGTCTGTCCTGAATAAGACTATAAAAACAATGTCTGTTTCAAAATTCTCCAATGCTGTGTATATGTATGACAGTAATCTGAAGAAAGTTACGGCAAAGGAGTTTATAAGGGACAATTTCTGGGGCTTTACGGTGCTTGTTGTATCTGTTTTTTTGATCGTGCTGATACTGATACTTGGATTACTCCAAAAAGCCAGAATTGCAGAGAAAAAGGCAAAAGAGGCACAGAAGCAGGCAGAAAAGGCGAACAGTGCAAAGACAGATTTTTTGAGACATATGAGCCACGATATCCGGACACCTTTAAATGGAATTATTGGGATGATCAATATATCAGAGCGTTATTATGGCAATAAAGAAAAATTGGATGAATGTAAAGCAAAGGTAATGCAATCGATGGACTATCTGCAGTCCCTTCTGAATAATGTTCTGGATATCGGAAAAGTAGAATCTGGAACATTACAGTTGGTAAACAAGCCATTTGATCTGGTTGCAATGCTCGTAAAACAGATTTCGATTGTTGAGACAAATGCAAAGGAGTATGGTATCAGCTTTGAAGGCGGAGTTTCCATGAGTACTTTTCATCACAGATATGTTATTGGCAGTGAGGAATATCTAAACCGTCTTCTTATGAATCTTGCCGGAAATGCCGTTAAATATAACCGAAGCGGTGGTAAAGTAATCCTGTATTTCAATGAGATTTCAAGCGATGGCAAGACGGCGGTTTTTGAATTTGTATGTTCTGATACGGGACTTGGTATGAGCGAAGAATTTCAGAAACATGCATTTGAATCCTATGCCAGGGAAGGAAAAGAAACAACGAATGGATATAGTGGTGCCGGACTTGGACTTTCTATTGTAAAAGATATTGTGGACAGGATGAACGGAACAATCAAACTGGAAAGTAAAGAAAATGTAGGTACAACGTTTACCGTCACGATACCACTTGAGATTGATCATAATGCTGAGAAGGAACAGCAAAAAAAAGTGGAAAAGCCTGATCTGTCCGGTAAGAGTGTATTATTAGTTGAGGATAATGAGCTAAATCTGGAAATTGCAAAAATGCTGCTGGAAGATGAAAAGATGGTTGTGACTACGGCAGAAAATGGCGAGAAGGCTGTGGATATTGTTTCCCAGTCAGTTCCGGGCAGATTTGATTTTATTTTTATGGATATCATGATGCCGGTAATGGATGGATTAGAAGCAGCCAGACAGATAAGGACATTGAACCGTAAAGATACAAAAGAGATACCAATCATTGCGATGACAGCGAATGCATTTCAGGATGATATCAGGGACTGCATAGATGCCGGAATGAATGCACATATTGCAAAACCCATTGATAGTAAAAAAATAGAGGACACTTTGCTATTGGTTTTAAAACAGAAAATGCAGTAAGACAATTCTTTGTGTTGTGTTTCTGGCAGCCCCGGTCAGGGCGGCAGATTCAGATGAAGATATTGATGCGGCAGTGCAATTTTATGAAACCAGGAGGTTGACAAGGAGATTTAATATGATTTCGAGAGCAAAGAAATATGTGGCAGTGTTACTGGCTTTTGTATGCGTGTGTATGATATTTTCTCCCCAGACTGCATACGCAGCCGAGGACAGTTCGCAGCATGAAACTGTCAAAGTCGGTTTCTTTGCCATGGATGGTTATCATGTGATGGATGAAGAAGGCAACCGCAGCGGTTATGGCTATGATTTCCTCCGGTTGATGGCTCGTTATTGGAATGTAGATTACGAATATGTCGGATACGATCAGAGCTGGGATGATATGCAGCAGATGCTTGAAGATGGCGAGATTGACATGGTAACATCTGCCCGCAAAACACCGGACAGAGAAGAAAAGTTTGATTTTTCACGTCCGATCGGAACCAATTATGGGATGCTGACCGTCCGCAGTGACAACAGCACGATTGTGGACGGCAATTACAGCACTTACAACGGTATGCGTGTGGCGCTTTTGAACGGAAACACCCGGAATGAAGAGTTTGCGGATTTTGCAGACGACAAAGGATTTACATATGTTCCATCTTATTTTGATACGACCACAGAAATGGATGAAGCCCTTCAGAGCGAAAAAGTTGATGCGATTGTTACCAGTTCTCTGAGAAAAACAAACAATGAGCGAATCGTGGAGAAATTTGGCAGCAGCGATTTCTATGTCATTGTTAAAAAGGGCAATACAGAATTGCTGAATGAGATCAATTATGCGATCGATCAGATGAATGCGGTTGAGGGTGACTGGAAAACGACGCTTTACAATAAAAATTATGAAAGCATCGAAACTAAGAATCTGGAATATACGGAGAAAGAAAAAAGTATTATTTCACAGTATTCCAAGGACAACCCGCTTCATGTTCTGTGTGATCCGACCCGTTATCCATATTCTTATAATGAAAATGGTGAGATGAAGGGTATTATCCCGGATTACTTCCGGAAAATTGCAGACTATGCCGGGATTTCCTATGAGTTTCTTACACCTGCTACCAGAGATGAGTATATTGCTTATCAGAAAAATACGGAAACCACAGATATGAGCATCGATGCACGCCTGGAAACAGATAACTATGCTGAGACGAAAAAATGGGGGATTACTGCACCTTTCATTACGATGCAGCTGGCAAGGGTGACACGGCGTGACTTTGATGGAAAAATGAATGTTGTTGCTACTGTTGACCAGACAGCATCAAATTCAATTGAAGATGCAATGGCACCCGGTGCAGAAAAACTGATGTGCAGTACCCGACAGGAAATGATGGAAGCTGTCCGTGAGGGTAAAGCAGATGCTGCCTTCGTCTACTATTACATGGCACAGGCGTTTGTGAACAGTGACACTACGGGCACCATGACATATACTCTGCTGGAACAGCCTACATTCACCTACCGCATGGTAATTTCATCAACTGAGAACCATGCGCTGGCTGGTATTCTGACGAAAGCAATGTATGCCATGCCCCAAAATCTTGTTGAAGATCTTGCAGCACAGTATACCACATACAAAGCAACAGAGCTTACATTTGTTGACTGGATCCGTCTGCATCCTGTTGTTACTGTTTGGGTTCTTCTTATTTTTGGATGGCTGCTGACTGCTATGGCTGGGACAATGGTGCGTCTCAGTGCAAGAAAAAAAGCTCAGAAGGCGGCCCAGGAGAAAGCTGAGGAAATGGCGGAACTGGCAGAGCATGCACAGGATGCAAACAAGGCAAAAACAGCATTTCTATCACATATGTCCCATGATATGAGGACACCGATGAATGCAATCATAGGATTTACCGGTATTGCAATGAAAAACAATCCGTCAGACGAAGTGAAAAATTGTCTGGAAAAGATTGACGAAAGCTCAGAGCATTTACTGTCGCTGATCAATGATGTATTAGATCTGACCCGCATCGAAAGTGGAAAAGTGAAATACAATCCGGTACCGGCGGATGTGAAAAACATTACAGATTATGCATTGGATATTATAAAAGGCTTTCTTACGAACAGGGATATCAACTTTAAGATTCAGCGTGAAGAAGCAAAGATTCCAAATGTACTTGTGGATCCTGCACGCCTGCGTGATGTGCTGGTCAATATTTTGAGCAATGCCGTGAAATTCACTCCGGATGGAGGGACGATTACCTTTGAAGCCCGGTGTCAGGAAAAGAGCGGGGATGGATATATAAATATGCGTTACCGCATTTCGGATACTGGTATTGGCATGAGTGAGGAATTTACAAAAGAAGTTTTTGAGGAATTTGCACAGGAAGATTCCGGTGTGAGAACGCAGTACCATGGAGTTGGACTGGGGATGGCTATCGTAAAGAAGTATGTAGATATGATGGGTGGAACCATTTCCGTGCAGAGTAAAAAGCATGAGGGAACCACATTTACTGTGGATATTCCTTTGGAAATTACAGATAAGGAATGTAATAAATCAGACACAGGTTTTTCGGAAAAGGTAAATCTTACAGGTGTGAATGTCCTTCTTGCAGAGGATAATGAACTGAATGCAGAGGTTGCTGCCGTGCAGTTGGAAGAGTTCGGGATGAATGTAGAAAGAGCTGTGGATGGAAAGAATGCTGTTGAGATTTTCAGAAATCATCCGAAAGGCACATTTGATGTAATCCTGATGGATATCATGATGCCTGAAATGAATGGTTATGAAGCGACAAAAGCAATCAGGGCAATGAATGACAGACCGGATGGAAAAAACATTCCTATCATAGCAATGACAGCTAATTCATTTGCAGAAGATATTCAGGCATCACTGGATGCAGGCATGAACGCACATTTGTCAAAGCCGATTGTGATTGATGAAGTTATAAAAACGATTTTAAGGTATGTATATAATTGATTAGCAGAGGTTCATGAATTAGTGGAATACAATTGACAGGAGGACTAAAATATGACAATGCGAGAGTGCTATGAAGCTATTGGAGAAAGTAACGGAAGTATAATCGTTTTTAACTCCGAAATTAGAATGTCACCGAGTTGACCTTGGAAAAAATCATTGAAAAATCATCGGAAGCATGCATCCACCTGGGCAACAATATCTGCATCGATCCAGCCCCTGGCTGCAAAATGGGTTATCAATGCCGGAACAGGAGGAAACCTGAAGGCGATTTCAACGAACGGTATTAAGGCAACTGTAAAAGCGACACAGGCAGACTAGTGTATTAACAGATTTTCTCTAGATACCAGAAGCAATATTGTGTATAATAGACTTAACTGTTTGTGTTAACAAAGCATACAGGGGTTGAATGATACATAGAAAACCGTTGTTGTTCATGGAGCGGGAAATCCTGGATTGAAGCTCCCGTTGCCGGAGCCCTCTGGCATGTGAACAATACCGGAAAAAAGCTTTACGGGAAAGAAGGAGGATCTGTCTGTGCTAAAGGAATGGATCCCGGTCAAGATGCCGGAAGAGAAGGAACTGAAGACGAGACTTGAGGCAGCCAGAGAGAAACTTGCGGTACAGCAGCTTCAGATGAAGGAGAAGAAAGTTCCGGTTCTGGTGCTGGTAGAAGGCTGGGGAACCTCGGGTAAGGGCTCTAGCATCGGACGGGTCATCCAGAATATCGACCCGCGTTTCTTCAAGGTTTTCGATATGGAGAAAAAAAGCGAGGAGGATGCCCGTAAGCCATTTTTATACCGCCATTTTGCAAAGATTCCGGAAGCGGGAAAGTTCGTATTTTTGGATTCAGGCTGGATGAGTGAACTGACCTCTGCTTATCTTCAGGGCGAGCTTTCGGAGAAAGAATATGAAAAACGGCTGGAGAGTGTGCGCCGTTTTGAGCGCCAGCTGACGGATAACGGCTATCTGGTGGTGAAGCTGTTTTTGAATATTTCCAAAAAGGAGCAGGGGAAGCGCATCAGCCATCTGACTGAAGAGAAGGATACGCAGTGGCGCGTCAGCAGCTACGATCTGTGGCAGCATGAGCACTATGAAGATTGCGGGGAAGTGTTCGCGGATTATTTAAAGCGGACAAGCATGCCATCGGCTCCATGGTACATTATTGATGCGAAATCGAGAAAGTGGACGGAACTGCAGATCATGGAAATCCTGACCCAGGGAATCGATGTTGCCCTCAGCAACAGCCAGATGGCAGTGCCGCTGTTACAGAATGTGTTCCCGCTGGAGCGCATGCCTTTGCTTTCCGAGATCCCGCTCGATAAGACCATTACTGACGAAGAATACAAAAAAGAGTTGAAGCAGTTAAAGGAACGCCTTGGGGAGCTGCACAACCGCCTGTACCGCAAGAAGGTCCCGGTGATCATTGCTTACGAGGGCTGGGATGCCGCAGGAAAGGGTGGAAATATCAAGCGCATCACCAGTGCGCTGGACCCGCGTGGATACGAGGTGCATCCGATCGCAAGCCCGGAGCCGCACGAGAAAGCCAGACATTACCTGTGGCGTTTCTGGACCAGACTGCCCAAGACAGGTCACATTGCCATTTTCGATCGTACCTGGTATGGCCGTGTTATGGTAGAGCGGCTGGAGGGCTTCTGCAGCGAGAATGACTGGAAGCGGGCTTACCATGAGATCAATGAGTTTGAGAAGGAGCTTCATGACTGGGGCGCTGTCATCATCAAATTCTGGGTACAGATCGATAAGGATACACAGCTTGCACGTTTCACTGAGCGTCAGAATACGCCAGAAAAACAGTGGAAGATCACCGATGAAGACTGGAGAAACCGGGAAAAATGGGATCAGTACGAGCAGGCAGTAAACGAGATGATCGCGAAGACCAGCACGACCTACGCACCGTGGCACATTCTGGAATCCGTCGATAAAAAATATGCCCGCATTAAGGCAATGAAGATTGTGATCGAGGAGCTGGAGAAAGTGCTGGAAGTTCATGAGTAAACTGAACGAAAATTTTATTTATGAAATTCTGTCAGTAGTGGAGGAAATTCCAGAAGGGCGTGTTGCTTCCTATGGACAAATTGCAAAACTTATCGGTCGGGATAAAAATTCCCGGCTGGTGGGGAAAGTGTTGAGTCGGGCTGAATGGTATGGGGAGTATCCCTGCCATCGGGTTGTTAACCGTGCGGGGCGTACCGCTCCTGGCTGGTGGGAGCAGAGGCTTCTTCTGGAAGACGAGGGTGTACAATTCAAGAAAAATGGCTGTGTGGATATGAAAAATTACCAGTGGAAATGTGGAACAGAGTGAAGCCTGACTGAATGTACGGAAGCAGTTTACTCGGAGTGCAAGTGAAATATCAGAAAAAATCCATGAAAAGAGGAAGCATAATTGTATGAATATACTTGTGATTGATGCGCAGGGCGGCGGCATTGGAAAACAGATTGTGAGTGCTTTGAAAAAACGTTATCCGGAGCAGTATATCACCGCGGTGGGAACCAACAGTCTGGCTGCTTCTTCCATGTTAAAAGCAGGGGCGGATGCGGCAGCCACCGGCGAAAATCCGGTCATTGTGTGCAGCCGTAGAGCCGATGTGATCATCGGACCGGTCGGAATTGTGATTGCGGACGCACTTCTTGGCGAGATTACAGCTGCCATGGCAGCGGCTGTCGGACAAAGTCCGGCAAAGCGCATCCTGGTCCCGGTAAACCACTGCGATAACTATATCGTGGGTGTGACGGATCTGAGCATGACAAAGCTGATCGAGGGTGTGGTTGCGGAAGTCGGGAAGCTGATGGAAAGTGGAAACTGTGTTCGTAAATAAATATTTTGGGATATATAATGCCATAGAATATAAGCTGAAGTTAACTTCACATTCAACTTCTAGTTGCCATATCGGCAAAGTTATGCTATAATTCTTCTCAATTGGACAGCACGAAGCTGTTTTACAGAGGCAGAAGCTTCTGAATGGTGTTTGATTTTACGACGTATTTTTTGAAGAATGTATGCACAGGAAGGCATACGGCTTTTCCAGGAGAAGCCGCTTGCCTTCCTTTATTATTTTTTGAGAAAGAGAGGACTGGATACGATGGACTTACAGGAATTTTTCAAAGAAAACCCGAAGGTGGCACTTGCTTTTTCCGGCGGTGTGGATTCTTCTTACTTACTTTATGCAGCTATGAAATATGGGGCAGATGTGAAAGCGTACTATGTAAAGGCTCTGTTCCAGCCGCAGTTTGAGATGGATGACGCAATGCGTCTGGCAGAGCAGTTAAAGGCTCCGGTCCGTGTGCTGCGTGCGGATGTGCTGTCTGACCCGGTGGTGGTTTCCAACCCGTCTAACCGCTGCTATTACTGCAAGAAGGTCATCTTTAACATGATCATGAAGGCAGCTGCGGAAGATGGTTACACGGTATTGCTGGACGGAACCAATGCTTCTGACGATGCAGGAGACCGCCCGGGCATGAAAGCCCTGCAGGAGCTGCAGGTAAAATCTCCGCTTCGTGAATGTGGTCTAGTAAAATCCGAGATCCGCAGACTTTCCAAAGCGGGTGGTCTGTTCACCTGGGACAAACCGTCTTATGCATGCCTGGCAACCCGTATCCCGACCGGCTGTGAGATTACGGCGGAGAAGCTTCAGAAGACCGAGGCAGCAGAGAATTTCATGTTCTCCCTTGGCTTCAGCGATTTCCGTGTGCGCATGATGCCAAACGGTGCGGCAAGATTGCAGGTTCCTGCCGCCCAGCTTCCGCTTGTAATGGAAAAGCGCGAAGAGATTCTGGCAGAGCTTAAGAAAAGCTATCCGGCAGTGCTTCTGGACCTGGAGGTTCGCGTATGAATAGTGAGATCAGAAAAACATTAGAGGCCGTGAAAAACGGTGAACTTTCGGTTGATGATGCGCTCCTTGCCATCAAAAAGGAGCCGTTTGAGGATATCGGTTATGCCAAAGTAGACCTGCACCGTGGAATTCGCCAGGGTGCCGCAGAGGTGATCTACGGAGCCGGAAAGACACCGGAGCAGATGATCGGAATTATCGGAGCAATGCTGGAGCATGAGGTGCAGACCATCCTGATCACCCGGCTTTCACCGGAAAAGGCAGAAGAAATCCAAAAAACTTATCCTCAGCTGGATTACCGGAAGGATGCAAAGATTGGTACGATCGGACAGTTCCCGGCAGCAGACGGCATGGGAAAAATCGTGGTGGCAACAGCAGGAACCTCGGACATTCCGGTAGCTGAGGAGGCTGCACTGACTGCGGAAGCACATGGAAATGAGGTTGTGCGTCTGTACGATGTAGGCGTAGCCGGACTTCACCGTCTGCTGGCTCATATGGATGATATCATGAGTGCGTCGGTGATCATTGCCATTGCCGGAATGGAAGGCGCCCTGGCCAGCGTGATCGGCGGTCTGGCAGACTGCCCGGTCATTGCTGTGCCGACCAGCATCGGATATGGTGCGTCCTTTGGCGGTGTTTCTGCACTGTTATCGATGCTGAATTCCTGCGCCAGCGGGGTATCGGTGGTAAATATCGATAATGGTTTTGGTGCCGGATACCTGGCAAGCATGATCAACCATATGGCTGAGGCGAGGAAATAGAGAGTAATCGGGAAACGAGGAAAGACAGATGAAAACATTATATTTACAGTGCAACATGGGCGCTGCAGGGGATATGCTGACTGCTGCGCTGTTAGAACTGATGCCAGATCCGGATGCCGTAGTAGAGGAATTAAACGGTCTGGGAATTCCGGGTGTGGAATTTGTGAAGGAGCCGATGAGCAAGTGCGGCATTGGCGGAACCCATATGAGTGTGCTGGTGCATGGAGAAGAAGAGTCGGAGGAGATGTTCCACCACCATCATGAGCATGAACACGATCATGAGGGACATGAGCACGGCCATGGGGACCACGAGCACAGTCATGAGGACCACGAGCATAGTCATGAGGACCACGAGCACAGCCACGAAGAGCATGAGCACAGCCATGAGGAGCATGAGCACAGCCACGAGGGCCATGAGCATGACCACGAAGGGCATGAGCACGACCATGAAGGTCATGAGCACAGTCACGAAGGTCATGCACATCATCATGAGCACAGCTGCGAGGAGCATGACCACCACCATGACCATGTGCACATGCACGAAGAGCATGACCATGCACATGATCACGAGCATACACACGATCATGACCACGAGCATACGCACCATCATCACCATAGCAGCCTCCACGACATCGAGCACATTGTGTGTGATCATCTGAATCTTCCGGAGCAGGTGAAACAGGATGTTATGGCAGTCTACGGTCTGATCGCTGAGGCAGAGAGCCATGCGCACGGAGTCCCGGTAACCGAGATTCATTTCCATGAAGTCGGTACCATGGATGCCATTGCAGATATTACGGCTGTCTGTCTGCTGATGAACCGCATTGCTCCGGAACAGGTCATTGTTTCTCCGGTTCATGTGGGAAGCGGACAGGTGCGCTGTGCGCACGGCATTTTGCCGGTTCCGGCTCCGGCCACTGCCTATATTTTAAATGGAGTGCCGATTTACGGCGGAGCGGTAAAGGGAGAACTTTGCACACCGACCGGCGCTGCGCTCTTAAAGCATTTTGCAACCCGCTTTGGAGACATGCCGGTGATGCGTACCGAGGCAATCGGTTATGGCATGGGCAAGAAGGATTTTGAGGTGGCAAACTGTGTCCGTGCAATCCTTGGCGAGACAGAGGATGCCGGCGATACCATTGCGCAGCTGGAGTGTAATGTAGATGACATGACTGCAGAAGAACTGGGCTTTGCCATGGAAACCATTCTGGCAGCCGGTGCGCTGGAGGTCTACACGGTGCCGGTCGGCATGAAGAAATCCAGACCGGGTACGCTGCTGAGCGTGCTGTGTCATGAGGACCAGAAAGAAAAACTGGTGCAGGTGATCTTCAAAAATACGACAACGATCGGCGTGCGGGAGCACAGTTGCAGCCGCTATACCTTAAAGCGCAGCTTTGAAACCGTGCACACGCCATATGGAGAGGTTCAGAAGAAAGTTTCTTCCGGTTACGGTGTGACGCGGGAGAAGTATGAGTATGAGGATCTGGCGCGGATCGCCAGAGAGCAGGGCATGTCCCTTGCTGAAGTGAAAAAGCAGATTTAGGGCGACAGAGCTGCGGCTGTGGGGAGCAGCTGCAGAGAGAAAATGGCAGAAAGCCGCCAAAGAAGAATGAAGGCAGTAAAAGCAGCCGCGAAAACGAAATGGCAGAACGTTGCCAGGAGGAATCCAGGCAGTAAAAGCAGCTATTAGAACGAAACGGCAGAAAACTGCCAGAAGAACGGGAGAACAGGGAATCGTGCAGGATCAGATGAAACAGGATGAAATTTTAGATGCGCTGACGTCTTATTGGACGGATCGGGCGCAAAGCTACAGCGCACAGAATATTGCGGAGATGAATGACTGGCGGAGACAGGCATGGAGAGAACTGATTCTCTCCCATGCACCAAAAAAGGAGTGCCTGCGTATTCTGGATATTGGGACAGGCCCAGGATTTTTTGCCATTAACCTGGCGCTTGCCGGGCACGAAGTGACGGCGGTCGATGTAACGGAAGAGATGCTTGCGTATGCAAAAAAGAATGCCGAAAGCTATGGCGCGAAGGTGAATTTTGTCCTTCACCGGGGAGAATTTTTGCCGTTTGAGGATGGCAGCTTTGACCTGATCGTCAGCCGCAATGTGGTCTGGAATCTGGAATATCCGCAGCAGGCCCTTGCGGAATGGGCGCGTGTCCTTGCACCGGGCGGCCGTATGGTTTATTTTGATGCCAACTGGTATTTATATCTATATGACGAGGAACTTCGTGCACAGAAGAAGGCGGCCGAGAAAGCTTTCCGAGAAAAATATCCGGTTCACAATTATGCCGGAGACCTTCCGAAATCGCGTGTTTTGGAGCTGGAGCAAACGGCGTATGCGCTTCCTCTTTCCAGGGAAAAAAGACCGGAATGGGACAGAGCCGTGTTGGAAAAACTGGGAATGCGAATTGTGAAGGTGATCGACGATATTGGTCCGGGCGTACAGGACCCGTTAGACTGGGAGCGTGACAATCCGATCCATACGTTTATGGTTTGCGCAGAGAAGGAGAAGTAACTATGTCGGTTGTACGCATTGATCGAACCAGTCATCCGCTGCTTCGCTATACGGTGAGACGGATGATGTCTCTTATCCCGGTGCTGATCGGGGTTACCTTGTTGACTTATGGTCTTATGTATCTTTCCCCGCAGGATCCGGTCGAGATGATGCTTCAGGGACAGGGAACAGCACCGGACCCGGAGGTCGTAGAGGCAATGCAGCATCAGCTGGGACTGGACCGGCCGTTTCTGGTCCAGTATTTTGACTGGTTGTACCGGTTTGTTTGTGGCGATATGGGGGTATCGTACCTGGATGGTGCCCCGGTGGTGGGAAAACTACTGTCCGCGCTGCCGAACACCTTAAAACTGACAGCGGCATCGGTGCTTGTGACAGTTCTTTTTTCGGTTCCACTTGGCGTTCTGACGGCGGTGAAACAGGGAAAAACGGCAGATATTCTGGTTCGTTTCTTTAGTTTTATTGGCAACAGTCTGCCGAATTTTATCGTGTCATTGCTGCTTCTGTATGTGCTGGCGTTAAAGCTTGGCTGGTTTCCGATCCTTTCTACCGATTCATGGGATAGTCTGGTGCTTCCAACACTGGCCCTGGCAATTCCGATGACCGGAAAATATATCCGTCAGGTTCGGGCAGCGGTTCTGGAGCAGTTGCAGAAATCTTATGTAAACGGTGCATATTCCCGGGGACTGCATCCGGGAATGGTGATCTTTTCTTATGTGCTTCGCAATGCAATGACAACGATCATCACGCTGCTGTCTATGTCGGTGGGCTCCCTGCTGGGTGGAACGGCAGCGGTTGAAGTGATCTTTTCCCTTCCGGGAATGGGATACATGGTAACCAGTGCGGTCACAGCCCGCGATTACCCGGTCATTCAGGCGTTTGTTGTCTGGATGAGTGTCATCTATCTGCTGATCAACCTCTTGACGGATCTCTTCTATTCTTATATGGATCCGCGGATCAGTGCCGGAATGGAGGGAAAATCATGAAGCGTTCAGTGACTTGGACAAAACGGAAGATGATGTTTTACCTGATCTTATTTATTGCTTTATGTCTGTTTAGTCTGGTTTCGGTCCATCTGGCTCCGCATGATGCGGAGCTGGTTAATCTGCTTGCCGCAAAACGTCCGCCGGATGCTGAATATCCGATGGGGACAGACTGGCTGGGACGATGTATTTTATCCCGCCTGCTGGCAGGAGCATACAGTTCGATCTTTGCCTCTCTTTTGATCGTGGGATTATCGATGCTTGTTGGCTGTTCCATAGGACTTGTCAGCGGATATGCAGGTGGTATGACCGATGAAATCCTCATGCGTATTGTAGATGTGTTCCTGGCGTTTCCGGGTATTGTGCTGTCCATTGCGGTAGCAGGAATGTTGGGTCCCGGACTGAAAAACGGAATCATTGCGCTGGCGGCGACCAGCTGGACTCAGTATGCGCGTCTGACGCGAAGTTATGTGCTTTCTATCCGGCAGGAAAATTATGTTAAGGCGGCGATCCTAAACGGGCAGAGCAGTGCTGCAATTTTGTGGCGCCATATCTTTCCGAATGCGATCCGCCCGGTTGTTGTGACAGGAACGCTGCATCTGAGCAGTGCCATGCTGAGTATTTCCGGACTGAGTTTCCTTGGGCTTGGCTCTTCCACCGCAGAGTGGGGCAGTATGCTTTCGGAAGGACGCAGTCTGATGCAGCAGTGTCCGTGGGTCGTACTGTATCCGGCGCTTGCCATTTTTCTGGTTACGATCCTGTTTAATCTGCTGGGAGACAGTGTGCGTGACGCGTTGGACCCAAAAACCAGATGAAGATCAGAAACTGTGTGAATCACGAAGGAATGCCTGCCGATGCCTGGTGTTTCGGACCAGCAAAATTTTAGTGTAGGGGCAGGCACGAATAGACAACAGAAAAAATTGAAAAATAGAACAAATAGAATTGGAAAGGTAGGAAAAAGTATATGAAAAAAACAATCCTGGCAGGTTTGGCGATCACAGCAATCTTAAGTCTTGCAGCCTGTGGATCGAAAACAACGATCGAAAACGGGAATGCGGTAAATGAAACAGCGGCTTCTGATGCAGCAGCTGGTTCTGGTGCGGACGATCATTCGGAAGCAGCATCTTCGGATACAGGCGCAGATACCCGCAGCGATTTTATCTTTGGCGATTATGTCGGCAATGTCGATCCGGCTTCCGGTGCGTATGCCTGGGTCGGCATGCGTACCGGTGTTATGGAATCATTGTTCCGGTTCGATGAAAATTTAAACGTAGAAAAAAATCTGGTAAAAGACTACTCGGTTTCAGAGGATGGTCTGGTCTGGACCATCGAGCTGCGCGATGGGGTGCTTTTTCAGAGCGGAAATCCCATGGATGCGGAAGCGGTAAAGGAATCTTTGCTGCGTACCTGTTCCCTGCAGAGCCGTGCGGCGCAGGAATTAAATATCGCATCCATCGACGCAGAGGGCAATACTTTAAAGATCACAACCAATACACCGAATCCGATTTTACCAAACTGCCTGTGTGACCCGTATTCCGGTATTGTGGATGTGCAAAACCTGGATGCAGAAGGCAATGCAACGGTAGGAACCGGGCCGTTTAAACTGGTAGAGTATGTTGAAAACCAGCGCATGGAGCTGGATGCCTTTGATGATTACTGGGATGGAAAACCGGCAAGCAAGCATGTGACGATCCGCGCCATCAACGATCTGGATGCTTCCAGCATGGCGCTGCAGAAGGGGGAGCTGGATGCCTGCTATGGTCTGTCTTACGACGCCCGTGACTTATTTGATGGCACAAAGGGATTCAAGATTTCCCAGGCTGCGACCTCCCGTGTATACAAGGTTTATTTTAACCTGGAACATGAATTTACCGCAGACCCGGTATTCCGGAAAGCCATCTGCATGGCAGTGGACCGTGAGAATTATGCGAAGGTACTTGTGAACAGAGCGGGAACCCCGACCAAGACCACATTCCCTGCGGTTACTGCATTCAGTGATGAGACATCCCTGACGAATGTACCGGATTTCGATATGGAAGGTGCAAAGAAATTGCTGGCGGATCATGGCTATACGGACTCTGACGGAGATGGAGTTTTGGATAAAGATGGCAAAAAGGTATCCCTTCAGATCATTACCTATGGCCGTACCGGTCTGCCGCAGAGCAGCCAGGCATTGCAGTCTGCCTTAAGCCAGCTTGGCATCGAGGCAGGCGTAGAACAGTTAGACAGCACAGAAGACCGTGGTCATGCAGGAACCTTTGATTTAAGTGTTTACGCAGAGGTAACACTTCCGACCGGCGACCCTTATTCCTACCTGATGAATAGCTACGGAACGGGCGGCACCAACAATTTCGGAAGATATTCCAATGCAGAGGTCGATGCCCTGCTTGGAGAACTTGCTGTGGAATTTGATACGGACAAGCGTGCAGAGCTTGCAAAGCAGATCGACGAGATCGTGCTGTCAGATAATTCTTATTGCAATATGTTCCATTTAAATATGTATATGGCAATGAAGGATACCGTGGAGGGACTGACACAGTCACCGGTGGATTATTACCATATCACGGCAAAGACCTGTGTAAAGTAACTGTCTTGCAGGCCTTTGCATGGCAAGGCACGGGGAAGCAGAGTAATATCGTGTTGTTGTTAGAAAACTCAGATGACAGGGGAAGGAGGAGATTTTTGTGGAACAGGAAATGCAGTTGAGGAGTGCAATGAATCCGGAATTGGAAACTCAGTCAGAATGTGCAATGCAGTCGGAACAGGAAGTGCAACCGGAATGTGCAGTGCAGCCGGAACAGAATGCACTGCTGGAATTAAAAAATCTGTCGGTGCGCTATGCAGACGGTTCCGACTCGGTTCTGCAAGACATCAGCCTTTCCCTTCATAAAGAGGAAATCATCTGTGTGATCGGGGAAAGCGGATCGGGGAAGAGCACACTGTTCCAGTCGATTCTGCAGTTATCAGACCGGGTCATGGTTACGGAAGGCAATGTGCAGTTCCGTGGTGAGAACCTGTATGAGACAGCGACCCGGAAACCTGGGAGAACCAATGCTTCAGAATGCGCAGACTGTTTTCCGGCTGGGAGAGAAGCCTGCCGGTCTGTAAGAAGAACGCTTTGGAATCGGAGAAAACGGCGGTTTGGAACCGGTATGCTTCGCAGCATCCGCGGTACCGGAATCGGTGTTGTATTCCAGGAGCCGGGCGCATCCCTTGATCCTACCCGCAAAATCTGGAGACAGTTTTATGATGCCATGCACGCGCATGATAAACGAGTGCAAAAGGCAGATGCAAGGAATCGGGCAGCAACGCTGCTCAAACAGATGGAGTTTTCGGACCCCGACCGGATCCTCGACAGCTGTCCGGCACAGCTGTCCGGTGGAATGAACCAGAGAATCGCGATCGCCCTGTCCATGGTCCTGGAGCCGGAAGTTCTTCTGGCAGATGAACCGACCAGTGCGCTGGATGTTACCGTGCAGGCGCAGGTTGTCCATGAGCTGATGGAATTGAGAAGACAGTATGGGACCGCCATTCTTCTGATCACGCACAATATGGGCGTCGCAGCGAAGATGGCAGACCGGATCGTGGTGATGAAAAGCGGGCAGATCGTGGAATGCGGCACCAGGGAAGAAGTATTGAAGTATCCAAAGCATTCGTACACAAGGGAACTGCTGGAAGCCGTTCCAAAGCTTATGAAGACCAGGAGGTGAAGCTATTTTGCGATCAGTCATGCAGCCGATATTGGAAGCAACGCACATCACAAAGACATTTCATGAGCATGGCGGCAGCCGGTTTCGTGCAGTCAACGACATTTCTCTTACCGTAAGAGAAGGCGAGTGCGTTGGAATTGTTGGAGAGAGTGGTTCGGGAAAATCAACCATGGCGCGCATTGTGACCCGCCTGATCTTGCCGGACAGTGGTTCGGTAAAGCTGTGCGGGGAGGAACTGACTACAGCAAAGGGAGCTGCCCTGCGTGCAGCTTACCGAAACATGAAGATGATCTTTCAGGAACCGCGCAGCTCGTTTGATCCGCGTTTAACACTGGGGGAGAGTATTTGTGAAGCCTTAAAACCGGTTATGGCAGACAAAAAAGCACGCATGGAAGCGGCCGGACGGCTGCTTTGCAGCGTCAGCCTGAATGAAGACTTTCTCAGCTTTTACCCGGGGCAGGTCAGCGGCGGCGAATGCCAGCGCGCCGCGATCGCACGGGCATTGGCGCAAAAACCAAAGCTGTTGATCTGTGATGAGGCAACCTCTGCACTGGATGTGTCCGTGCAGGCACAGATCATAGCACTTTTGAATGAAATCCGGCGGGAACAGCAGCTTTCCCTCCTGTTTATTTCCCATGATCTGGCGTTGGTCAGCAGCTTTTGCGACCGGCTTTATGTCCTTTATGAAGGAAAGGTTGTGGAAGAAGGGGAGACTGCGCAGGTGATTCAAAATCCAAGACAGCCGTATACGAAAAAGCTGATCGATTCGGTGTTATCTGTGTAGGGAAAACGTTGCTGTTTGCGCAAAGCGTAGAGAGGAACGAGAAAGCTGTCTGCGGATTCATCTGGAATTGCAGCCAGGAAAAGATAGATAGAAAGACGAGGAAATTTTGTAATGCTAACACAGGAACAGATCAATGCAGACTGGACCGTCCGGTCTGATAATTACAATCATTATGTGGAAGAAGAATTTGCCACGGACCGTCCGCAAAAATGGCTGGAGCTGATCGAGTCCCAGGCACCGGACCAGCGTCCGCTTCGGATTCTGGATGCCGGATGCGGTCCGGGCTTTTTTTCTGTCCTGTTATCAAAGGCCGGACACCAGGTGACGGGCATTGACGGTTCCGAAGGAATGCTGGAGCACGCCAGAAAAAATGCGGAACATTACAGGGTATCACCGGAGCTTTTGAAGGGAGATTTCGGTGCCCTGCCATTTCCAAACGATACCTTTGATCTGGTGATCAGCCGGAATGTGACCCACATCATAAGAGAGCATCTGAAGGTATACGGGGAGTGGCTGCGGGTCTTAAAACCGGGCGGCGTGCTCCTGATCTTCGATGCCAACTGGCATCTGCCGTATCAGCTGGGACCGGTGCGGGACGAGGCGATCCGCCGCGAGCGTGAAGGTCTGGAAAAATACGGAAGGGGCTATACCCATGACGGTTCCTACGAATACATCGACAGTGAACTGGAGCCGGAAAATTACCGGGTATTCGGAAACGCGCTGCGCCCGGATTTTGACATGGGTGTACTCAGACAGCTCCCGTGCACCGACATCTCCTTTGTGCGGGATGTCACAAAAGAACTCTGGAGTGAACGCGAGAAGTTTTTTTATGGCGCAACGCCGCTGTATATGTTGCGGGCGGTGAAAAAACGGACGAAATAGGGGGATATTCATTTGGAAAAGCGGAGAAAATTTCAACACAAAAGAAAGCGCTTTTGATCACGTGTGCATGACAGACGGGAAAAACATTTGTAATCCGGCAGTATGCGAAAAGCACAGGGAAAAATCTGGCTGAAAGAAGCCGGTGTGGCATTGCCGGTGTATTGTGCTTCGGAACCAGCATTGCCATTACTTCTCTCACGGTCAACAAATTTATTCAAGTTATTTGCTTCCAATGTCGGTCTTTTAGCTTCTATGTATATGGATGGTTTGCAGCTTCGTATTCTGAACAAGGAAGTAGATATTAACTTTGGATCGGTTTATGAAAATGTAATCGCGCAGGACAAGACATGCGGCGTTCACAAAATCTTCACAAAAAAATTAGCACTCACCCCTTGACAGTGCCAATAATGCGTGCTATATTACATGTAGAACAAAGGAAGGGGATACAGAGGGAACAAAGAAAGAGGTTCCCGGGAGTCCCTGAAAAATCCTGGTTCCAAAGAAACAAGGTTAAGCATAGAGAAGCTTAGATAGAAAAGGAGAGATGACTTATGTTAATGCCGAGTATTTTTGGTGAGGATATGTTTGATGATTTTATGAGAGATTTTCCATTCTTCGATGAGAACGCTGGAAATAAGATAGAGAAAAAACTTTACGGACGTCATGCAAAGAACATGATGAAGACCGACATTAAGGAACTGGAAGGTGGCTATGAGCTGGAGATGGATCTTCCAGGATTCACCAAAGACGAGATCACCGCAGAGCTGAAGGATGGTTACTTAACCATCAGCGCATCCAAGGGACTTGATAAGGACGAGCAGGAGAAAGAAACCGGTAAGTATATCCGCCGTGAACGTTATGCCGGTGCGTGCCAGCGTTCCTTCTACGTTGGTGAAGACATCACTGAGCAGGATATCAAGGCCGAGTTCAAGCACGGCATCCTGAAACTGTTTGTTCCGAAGAAGGAAGCAAAACCGGCGGTAGAAACCAAGAAGTATGTTACCATTGAAGGTTAATGCGTAAGCAGGCTGAGATGGCTGCAGAACCGCATGAAAGAAAGTAAATAAAAAGTCCACGGGCCAGTAAATTGCTGGTCTGTGGACTTTTTGCCTGTATGATAGGAAATTGCGTCCTATCATACAAAAACGCTCCGCGAGGATGCGCACTCGGCGCAAAGGCAGATGGTTGCCGAAGCAACCGCGCCTCGGCGCGAGAATGTGCAAAGGCACATTCTTTTTTCACCTGTAAAAGCCAGACTCCGGTTTCTGTCCCATATCTGCAGTCTCCATACTTTTATCTTAAGAAAAAAGTTTCCTTTCTTCATAAAATGATGACAATTTGGACACAATTTTATTGTTTAATAGGAGTGGCTGTGGAGATAGACACAGTTACAGATCGCATATGCATCAGCAGCCGGAAATGCTTTCAGATCGAGAAAAAACAGATTCCGTCTGCTGAAAAAAGAAAGGTGGTTAAAATGAAAAAAAGAGCATTGATTATGATGAGCACCGCAATGGTCATGGTATTTGCAGCAGCTTGTTCTTCAAAAAATACCCCGTCTGCTACAGCAAGCGAGACAACGGCTGCAGTGGCAGAGACAACACAGCAGGAGGCCACAAAGGCAGAAAGCACAGCCTCTGCTGAGAGTCTGAACACAGATGAAGCAAAGGATTCAGAGGAATCTAAGGCAGATTCTGCCGCAGATCAGGAAGAAGCAAGCATGACAGGCACGATCAGCGACATCAAGGATTTCATGTTTACCATCACATTTGATGGTCAGGATTACGGCTTCAGCTTTGATCAGAATGAGAAGCCGCAGGGGTTAGACAGTGTAAAGGATGGTGATACCGTGATGGTAACCTATACCGGTACGGTAAATACCGTGGATGCTTTCACGGGAAAAATCCTTTCTGTTGAAAAAGTAGACTAAGAGGAAACCGTTTGGCAGGTCTGTAAAGTGAATGCGCAGACCTGCCAAATAGCATTATATGATTCAGGAAGCACTGCAGGAATCTACCGTAATGGTATAGCAGCTGCTTCCTTTTTTTATTACTGTTCCATCACTCTTTTTGATGATGACGTTTGCACTGTTCTCACCGCCGTTGCTTCCGCTCTTGCCCCAGCCGCGTTTGTTGGCATTTCCGGTGCATTTTAAGAAGAAGTCATTGAATCAACTGTACGAGTGCGAAAAAAAATGGTATGATGCAAGAAAGCAGAAAAACGGGCTGACTGGACTGGAGGACCGGATATGCTGACTGGACTCCGGAGCAGATTATTATCTGACCAAGCCCTTTGGAGCTGCTGCTATCCAAGGTCTGGGGCTACGATGCGGGTGTAGGAGAGAGGGAAAACAGCTTTATCGTTGAGTTTTAAGGATAATAGAGTAATAATCAGACAAAATCTCATATAAAGGGGGAACCAATCATGGCAGATTATATTATGGCACTGGACGCGGGGACAACCAGCAACCGCTGTATTCTTTTCAATAAAAAGGGCGAGATCTGCAGCATGGCGCAGCGGGAATTTCACCAGTATTTTCCACAGCCGGGCTGGGTGGAGCATGACGCGGATGAGATCTGGGCCAGCATGCTGGGAGTGGCCGTGGAGGCTATGAGCCGCATTGGCGCAGAAGCAGCAGACATTGCGGCAATCGGTATCACCAATCAGAGAGAAACCACCATTGTATGGGATAAGGAGACTGGTGAACCCATTGCCCACGCCATTGTCTGGCAGTGCCGCCGTACCGCAGCCTACTGCGATTCTCTGAAGGAACAGGGCTATATGGACAGCTTCCGGAAGAAAACGGGACTTGTCATTGACGCGTATTTTTCCGCTACCAAGATCAAATGGCTGTTAGACCATGTGCCGGGAGCAAGGGAGCGGGCGGAAAAGGGCGAGCTTTTGTTTGGCACCGTGGAAACCTGGCTGATCTGGAAGCTGACCAGGGGCACGGTACATGTAACCGATTATTCCAATGCTTCCCGTACGATGCTGTTCAATATCAATAC
Source organism: Clostridium sp. AF32-12BH (assembly GCF_003477935.1). Lineage (NCBI taxonomy): Bacteria > Bacillati > Bacillota > Clostridia > Eubacteriales > Clostridiaceae > Clostridium > Clostridium sp. AF32-12BH. The sequence continues at coordinate 22,663 of NZ_QUEH01000006.1, forward strand.
GCTGCAGTGGGATGATGAAATCTTAAAGATCCTGGATATTCCGAAATGCATGCTGCCGGAGCCAAAGCCGTCAAGCTGCGTATACGGAGAGACAGATCCTTCTTATCTGGGTGGAGCCATTCCCATTGCCGGGGCGGCAGGTGACCAGCAGGCGGCGCTGTTCGGTCAGACCTGTTTTGAGGCGGGTGAAGCGAAGAATACCTATGGAACAGGCTGTTTCCTGCTCATGAACACCGGAGAAAAGCCGGTATTCTCCCGAAACGGGCTGGTCACCACCATTGCCTGGGGACTGGACGGAAGGGTGAATTATGCGCTGGAGGGTTCCATCTTCGTAGCCGGGGCGGCGGTCCAGTGGCTGCGGGATGAGCTGCGGCTGATCGATTCGGCAGAGGATTCCGAGTATATGGCAAAAAAAGTGAAGGATACCAACGGCTGCTACGTGGTTCCGGCCTTCACCGGCCTTGGGGCGCCACATTGGGATCAGTACGCCAGAGGAACTATTGTGGGTATTACCCGGGGCGTGAACAAATACCACATCATCCGGGCCACGCTGGAGTCTATCGCCTACCAGGTACACGACGTACTGGTGGCCATGAAAGCGGATTCCGGTATTGACCTGACTTCCCTGAAGGTAGATGGCGGAGCCAGTGCCAACAATTTCCTGATGCAGACCCAGGCAGACTTCATTCAGGCACCGGTCAGACGCCCGGCCTGTGTGGAAACAACAGCCATGGGTGCGGCCTATCTGGCAGGTCTGGCCGTCGGTTACTGGAAGAATCAGGAAGAAGTCAAGGAAAATCAGGAAACAGACCGGATCTTTATGCCGGAACTGGATGAAAAGACCCGCAGGACTATGGTCCGCGGGTGGGAGAAAGCAGTGCGCTACGCATACGGCTGGGCGCGGGAACGCTGAGTGCCACAACAGGATCAGGCTGTCGGAAGTGCAATTTGGCGATAAAAAACACCGGAGCGCTGGGCAGAAGGCTCAGGACTCCGGCGGTGCAAAAAAGTCGCGTTCAATAAACAGGCATACACTGTCGACAAAGCTGTCCGGATCACAGGGCTCTTCCTGATCGAGATAGCATTGTACAATATTAAAATAGAAATCTGTCATCAGGCTGGTGAATATAGGGGCAGGAAGCTTCAAGCGGTAGCCCTTTTGTTCAGCAGCCTGAATTTTATCATTCATAATGCGGATGAGGCCGGTGCGGATGATGCGCATCAGGTCACCATCCTGATTGGCACGGTAGATTTTCTGGTACAGAATCCGATTCTCGCCGATAAGACGCAGCAGGATCAGCAGGAAATCCCGCACGGAAGAGCGGTTGATGAAATACATGACATCTTCATCCAGGCCAAGCTCATCTACCATGGAGCCAAGGCAGTAATGGAGCAGGTCATATTTATCCTCAAAATAGCGGTAAAACGTAGACCGGGAAATCAACGCGGTATTGCAGATGTCGGTCAGTGTGAGCTGTTCAAAGGGCAGGGCTGCAAGCTGGGAAAAGAGAGCACCCTTTAAAAGCGCATAGGTGCGGCGTGCGGTAATGCTGGTTTTCCGGGATGTAGACTGTGCCATGATAACCTCCGTGATTGATGAATTTGCGCATGAAAAACAGAATGGGTTCATAATGTATAATTCTGGACAAATCTAAAAAAGGTGTTTCATTATGAACATTCCAAATAAAACTGATACTTGTGTATTTTAACATATACATAGATAATAATGCAAGAAAATGAAGCGGAATTCAGGAGGTTTCTATGGATTATCGAGATAAATTGCACAAAAACAAGGGGTTCTTAACGACTCCTATAGGTGTCGCATTTTTGGCGGCAGGACTCATGCTGCTGTCTTACCCGGTGCCGGTGCTGGCGGCTGCTTCTACCATTGAGGCAGGAAGCGGTGCTGTGGCAGAGACAAAGCCGGCGTCTGTATATGGAACGACAACAGTAATCGATTCAGAAGAAACAGAAACGGCCCGGGCAAACTGGGTAAAGGAGGGGGACGACTGGTATTATCTCCTGCCAGATGGAAGCAGGAACCGGCAGGATATCCGGTTTGACAATGCCCTTTATAAATTTAACTGGAACGGCTCTTTAAAGACTGCCCAGTGGGTACCGAATACCGGCGGCGGTGCTTATCCGGTGTTCTGTTACGATGAGGAAACACAGTTCTTGTTCGATCAGCTAAATGACGAGAAGCGGGATCTGTATTTTGAGGAATACCCGGACCGGGAAGAAGACTACAGTGGTGATGAAAAGACGCAGTACGACCGTTATGCCGGATTCCTCATGGATGAAAAGCTGAATCAGGCAGCAGCTTACCGTCTGGAAGCGGCTCTGGTCAATGGCTACAGCGGTGATGCGATTCCTGGTGAGGGAACCTTAAAGAATTACCTGGAAAAAATTTCCTACCGGAAAAATTCCAGCTGCCGGGAACTGTATCTGCGGGGGCGGGAAGACGCAGACGATGCGTTTGATAAGCTCATCGGCAAGACCCAGGACAAATACGATTCGAATGGGAAACGGAAGGATTCCCTGGAGTATTACCGGCGCATTGGTATGGCTCATGCGGAGAAAGACGGAGAGCAGTACTTCATGGTGATTTTGATGCGGTAGTACAAAAAACAAAAAGGAAAGAGGAGTAGTGTTTCGATATGGAAGACAAAAAATCCCTGCGAGATAAGATAAAAGAACATCTGCCCCACAAAAAAGGAGCAGAAAAGAAAAAGCAGAGCAGTTCGGCGGATACCGGTTTTACCATCCGTCTGGCGCGTTTCATCATAGAAAAACGAGCCTGGATCGAATCGGTATTTATTGCAGGATGTATTTTCTGTGCAGTTGCAATGCTGTTTGTGAATGTCAACTATGACCTGACAAAATACGTTCCGTCCACGGCGCAGTCCAGCATTGGTCTGGATGTAATGAAAAAGGAATTTGGTTACCCTGGCACGGCGCGTGTCATGTTGGAAGATGTAAGCCTGTACGAGGCGAAGCAATATAAAGATAAGATACAGGCGATCGACGGTGTGGATCAGGTCCTCTGGTGCGACACCACGGTGGATATTTACGCCGGAGAAGATTTCATCAACATGGATGACATCAAGGATTACTACAAAGACGGCTGTGCGGTGATGGATATCACGTTCGACGAGGAATCGGATTCCGCGAGAACCGAGGCGGCGATCGATGAGATGAAAGCCATCACGGGAGACAAAGGCCGTTATGTCGGTATGGCAGTGCAGAACAAATCCCTGATCCAGACGACCCATGAGGAGATGAACAAGATCCTGGTGGTTGCAGTCATCATGATTTTTGTTGTGCTGTGTCTGGCAACAACGGCATGGACCGAGCCGATCCTGTTCCTTCTGGTTATGGGCGTGGCGGTTCTCCTGAATAAAGGAACCAACATTTTCTTGGGAACCATCTCGTTTTTGACGGATAATGTTGCGATCATCCTGCAGCTGGCAACCTCCATGGACTATTCCATCTTCCTTTTGGACGCTTATATGAACTGGCGTGATACCGGACTTTCTGAGGAAGAGGCAATTGTCAAGGCGGTAGAAGAAGCCATCAACTCCATTTTCGCCAGCAGCTTAACAACGGTCGTTGGTTTCCTGGCTCTGGTAACCATGAAGTTCAACATCGGTTTCGATATGGGACTGGTTCTGGCGAAAGGTATCATCTTCAGCCTTCTGACTGTGGTACTTTTCATGCCGGCCATGATCCTGAAATTTACCAAATGGAACGATAAGACCAAGCACCGCTCCTTCTTCCCGGATTTCACGAGACTGGGAAAAGGCGTGTTCCACATCCGTTATCTGGTGCTCGCCATTGTACTTCTTGTAACACCGCCTGCGTATGTAGCGCAGCAAATGAACAATTTCCAGTACGGAAACAGTGCAGTAGGAGGAGCGCCCGGAACCCAGGTTTACGCCGATGATCAGGAGATCACCCAGAAATTTGGCCGGAGCAACATGCTGCTTCTCATCTATCCGAATACGGATCCGGTAGCGGAAAAGAAGTTATCGGATGACTTGGAAGATCTTCCATATGTAAAGAGCGTGACTTCTATGGCGAATACCTTGCCGGAGGGTATCCCGGAGGATTTCCTTCCAGATTCTACGGTGAGTATGCTCCATACCAAAGATACAGCGCGGATGCTGTTGTACATAAGGACGAAAGGTGAGAGCGATAAGTCTTTTGAATATACCGACGAGATCCGGAATCTTATGAAACAGTATTATCCGGACAATTCCTATGTGGTCGGCGAGACTCCGTCTACCCAGGATATCAAGTCAACCATCACCGATGATAATGCGCGTGTAAATGTTCTGACGCTGCTTGGCGTGTTCCTGGTTGTTATGTGCAGCTTCAAGTCCATGCTGATCCCGATTGTCGTTATGATCCCGATTGAAGTTGCGATTTTCATCAATATGGCAATCCCGTATGTGCAGGGCGTGGATATGATCTATATGGGCTACATCATCGTCAGCAGTATCCAGATGGGTGCGACCGTAGACTACTCGATCCTTTTAACGAATAACTACATTGCGAAGCGTGCGACCCTTCCGAAGAAGGAGGCGTGCATCGAGGCCGTGACCCGGTCCTGCTCCTCCATCTTCACATCCGGCGGCATCATCACCCTGGCGGGCTACATTGTATACCTGATCTCCACGACGGCAGCCATCGGTGATCTGGGTCATCTGATCGGACGAGGCGGATTCTTAAGTCTGGTTCTGGTGCTGACCCTGCTTCCGGCACTTCTGGTGCTGACCGACGGACTGGTCATCGAAAAGAAGTGGAAAGGATCCAGGAGAAAACTCAGAGAGCGTTATGTGACCAGAAAACAGCAGTTCCACAAGCGGGCAGAGCAGATCCGAACCAGACTGGAAGAACACAGAAGAGATCACTAACAGGCGGCTGGAAGCCCAAAATGGAACGAACTGGGCCGAGAAGCAGAAAAGATGAGGTAGCTGCCAGTGTGCAGAACAACGAAAAGGTGTGCTGCCAGAGCAAAAAACAGGAAAGACGAGAGTGGCAGCAGGAGGAAAATGTCATGAAGAAGAAATATTATAGATTGGGTGTCATGGGACTGGCGGCAGTCATGACCTGCACTGGTACCGTTTTGCCGGTGCTGGCGGGTCAGGCGTCCGTGGCAGTCGATGAGAGCATGTATGTAAACCTGGATTACTACGGAAACGTGGACAAAGTCAATGTGGTAAAAGGCTGCGACTTGAATGGTCAAACCACGATCACCGATTATGGAGATTATAAGACGGTGACAAATATGTCCGATTACACGGAGCCGGTCATCGAAGGAAATAAAGTAACCTGGAATGTTCCGTCAGACCACAAGGGACGCTTCTATTATAAGGGCGAAATGGATGCGAAAAAGGTAGCTCTTCCGTGGAACTTTGATGTCTCTTACAAATTAAACGGCGTGCCGAAAAATGCCGATGAGTTGGCGGGAGCATCCGGACTCATTGAGATTCACGTCGATGCGAAGTTCAACGACAGCGCTGATGTGAATGAATATTATAAGAACAACATGGTTTTGGCGGTAGCCGTGCTGGTAGATTTAAATGACTGCTACAGCGTGGAGGCAGACGGGGCACAGAAGCAGACCATTGGCGGTCAGAGCGCCGTTGTCTTTACCGCGCTTCCGGGTGAGGACGGAGACTACACCGTGCGCATTGGTACGGACAGCTTTGAGACGAGTGGTGTTTTCATGGCTATGACTCCGTTAACCGGCAGTGACTTAGAGCATGTGACGGATTTAAAGGAAGCAAAGGATACCTGGAAGGAAAGCGGCGACCAGATGCACGACAGCATGCAGCAGATGGCACTTTCCATCGAGGCGATGCGGGACGGTGTCAACGCTCTGCAAAACGGCATGAACTCCGCAGAGAGTGCGAGACAGACCTGGAGCGGTGCGAAAGACAGTATCCTGGCAGGCAACGACCGGGCGCTGGAAACCCTGAGCGCAGTATCCGACCAGCTCGAAGCCATGATCCCGCATATTGAGACTGCAAAGGATGCAGCGGATACGGCACACGACAGCCTGGGCGATATCGTAGCAACCGTGCGGGAAATGCAGGATCCGTTAAACAAGCTCCACAGCGCGTTAAAGGGCATTAAGAGTGGTTCCGAGGATATGGCGGGTCAGGTTTCTCCGCTGAACCAGCTGATGCAGCAGATCATTGCGCTGGATGCGAAGCTGCAGGCGAGTGAACAGATTTATGTAACTGCTGCTCTGCCTGGGTTGCTGACTAGCACGCAAGATCTGGAAGATGATTATTACATAGATGATGACTGGATCGTGAATGACGGCTGGGGCACGGATGAGGTTTATCTGCAGAATGACATGCAGGCAACGGAGAGTGACGCAGATGACGATGATGCAGGAATTGCCACTTATGCAGCGGGTGCCGGTGCATCTGCGGCTGCAGCATCGGGCGTTATGATGAATACAGAACGGCTGATCGAAAAGTTGCAGGAAAAGGCCCAGCTGTTGCAGACCTTATCCGCAGCCAGCAACAAACTGGCATCCGAACTTTCCAGTCTGCTGGACGATGTTTCTGACGCAGCAAAATACACCTCTGAGCTGACCGACAATCTGGAAATGCTCACCGAGGATACCGCAGCTCTGTACGATTCCATGGACAGCTATTACCCGGATCTGCAGGCAGCCCTGGACGATTCCGAGGAGCTGTTAAATCGCACCACGGAAGCGTTAAACACCGGAATCAGCACTGCGGCCATTGTGCAGAATACCCTGAAAAACAGCAGTGACAATCTGGATGCAGCCACCCGCGACAGCATCCGCGGCACTCTGGAACTTCTGGATAAGAGCTTAAGCGTACTGGACAGCACCGCTTCCATCCGCCATACAGGCGTGACCATGAAAGAGGCAATCGACAAAGAATGGGATGACTTAGACGGCGATACCCGTTTCCTGAATATGGATCCGAACGCAGAAAAGGTATCCTTTACATCCGATGAAAACGAAGAGCCGCAGTCTGTGCAGATCATCCTGCGCACCGCGGAGATCAGCCTGGATGACGACGATGAACTGCTGGATGCGGAGAGCGAGGCAGCAAGCGAAAGTCCGTTAAAGCGGATCTGGAACGTACTCGTGAAAATGTGGAAAGCATTTGTGGAGATTATCAAGAACCGGTAGGAAGAGATAAAATGGCATTCCAAATGAATACAGTGGAAACGCGGCTGGCTGGCGATGTGTGGACAGGAATGGGAAAGCAAAGCCACAAAAGCAGCTGCGCGAAAGCAAACGTGCGGGAACAGGAATGCATCGACAAAAAATGCGAAATGTTGGACAGGGGGAACACTACATATGAAAGAAAATAAAATCATCACGATCGGCCGACAGATCGGAAGCGGCGGCAGTCAGATCGGCATGGAAGTGGCAAAGCGTCTGGGCATTAAATGTTACGATAAACAGCTCATTGAACTGGCCTGCAGTTACGGAGAACTGGACCAGAAGGTGCTGGAGGAAGCGGAAGAGAAACGCCCAAATCCGTTTCTCTATTCCGTACCGCGTCAGATGCAGAACGATAAGACCGGCCGCGGCATTGCCATTAACGATATGGTATTTAATGTGCAGTCGGAGGTGATCCGGCAGTTGGCGGCAAAAGAATCCTGCGTGCTGATTGGACGCTGTGCTGATTATGTGCTGCGCGAACAGCCGGGAGTAACGTCTGTATTTATCTATGCAGATATGAATGACCGGATCTGCCGGCTCATGGAAGCCCGTAAGATTACCCGCGATGAAGCAATCACCCTGATCAAAAAGACCGACAAGAGCCGGAGAAATTATTATGAGTGCTATACCGGAAAGCGCTGGGGAGCCGGAGCCAGCTACGATGTGACGCTCAACAGTGCGGAGCTCGGGTTCGATACCTGCGTGGATCTGATCTGCCATCTCTATGAGCGGAAACAGGAAGGGGAGACCGAAAAATCATGAAACATACAGTAAAACGTCTTTTTACAGGTGTGCTGATAAGTGCCATGGCTGTGCTTCTTTCCATCGGGGCAGCAGGCACCATGTATGCAGCATCCGATAAGAGCAAGGTAGGAAAGATCAGCCTGGTGTTCGACTCAGACCTGGGAATCGGGGTGGACGGAAAAGAACTTTCCGTTACCTGCGACGGCGCGAATACAGACCGTTACTACATCAGCGATGTGGATGTGGTCAATACCGACACCGACGATTTCAGCGACAGCAACCCGCCGGAAATCGAAGTCACCCTGTTTGTGGAAGATGAAGATCAGTGGTATTTTGCCAGCTCTTCCTCGGATGCATTCCGCTTAAGCCTTGCACCGTCTTCCAAGTCCCACTACGATAAGGTGGAGTTTGTCAGTGCAAAGCGGACGGAAAAGAATGCCATGCTGACGTTGCGTGTCCGGCTGATCTATGACAAAAAATCAAAGATTGACCGGCGTCCGGCAATTTCCCTGGCACAGAGCGATGCCTCTTCTTCGGCAGGTTTTGGCTGGGACAGCGCCCATCCTGGGACAGCATCCTGGAATGCGGAAAGTTCCGCTCGGTATTACCAGATCCAGCTGATGCGAAATGGCATCGACACCGGCATCATGCGCTCCGTTTACAAGACCAGTTATGACTTTTCCAGCCAGATGACGGAACCGGGAGACTACACCTTCCGCGTCCGCACCGTGCGCCAGTCCAGCCACAACAAGAGCGAGTGGGTGACCTCGGAGGTATGGACTGTGGCAGCGCAGGAGCAGGCGGAAGAAAACAGCCAGAATGTGGTTGTGGCAGGAAATAGTGGAAACTGAGTGCTGCAATTGCAAAATCTGCAAACAGAAAACCATGGATCAAGAAAGATAAATATTGAGTTTTGTGCACGTTTCCTGTATGATGGATATGCGCAAATCAGAGCAGACGGCTGCAGCGCAGGCGTCTGTTTTTGCATGATAAGAATTTGGATTTACCATCACACAGGAGCGAAATTATGAACGAGATCACAATAGAAGAATTTGACGCGCTGGACCCGGCTTCCTACCTGCTCTACGACATCCGCAGCACGGAAGAAATCAATCACGGTGCCATTAAGGGAGCCATTGCCAGCTCCGCAGAAGAGCTGGAAGAAAACCCGCCGGAAGAAAAGAATAAAAAGATCATCATCTGCTGCAGCCGCGGCCGTGTCAGCCGTGATGTAGCAGAGAATCTCTGCGAGCAGGGCTACGACGCAGTCAGCTTAAAGGGCGGCTACATTACCTGGCTCATGGCCGAGATCAAAAAGCAGGAAGCAGACGAGATCTGCGACTCCGTGGAAAAGAGCCTGCGTAAGAAATTCCACAAAAACATTTTCAGTAAATTTGCGAAAGCTATCAACCAGTATGAACTGGTGAAAGAAGGCGACCGCATTGCCGTCTGCATTTCCGGAGGCAAGGACTCCATGCTGATGGCAAAGCTGTTCCAGGAATTAAAGAAACACAACAAGTTCCCGTTTGAAGTAAAATTCCTGGTTATGGATCCGGGCTACAGCCCGGAAAACCGCCAGGTCATCGAGGAGAATGCCAGAAAGTTAAAGATTCCGATTGAGATCTTTGAGTCCGACATTTTCGATGCGGTCTATACCATCGAGAAATCCCCGTGTTATCTCTGCGCCCGCATGAGACGCGGTCATCTCTACACGTTCGCGAAGCAGCTGGGCTGCAACAAGATCGCGCTGGGACACCACTATGACGATGTCATCGAGACCATTCTTATGGGCATGCTTTACGGTGCCCAGGTCCAGACCATGATGCCGAAGCTTCACAGCACCAACTTTGAGGGCATGGAGCTCATCCGCCCGCTGTATCTGGTGCGCGAGGACGACATTAAGGCGTGGCGCGATTACAATAACCTGCACTTTATCCAGTGCGCCTGCAAGTTCACCGACACCTGCACCACCTGCAACAACGAAGAAAACCAGTCCAAGCGTGTGGAGATCAAAGAGCTGATCCGCACCCTGAAACAGAAGAACCCATTCGTGGAGAGCAACATCTTCAAGAGCGTGGAGAATGTCAATCTGGATACCGTGGTAGCGTACAAAAAAGGCGGAGTACGGCATCATTTTCTGGATGATTATGACGCGTAGGTTTCTGCACGGAAACAGGATTTTTACAGGGATATTTACAGGATTTATTCGCAGGAAAGTCCCGGAAGTTCTCTTTACTTGAAAAACAAGCTGTGCTATACTTAACTTAATTGTTGATAAATGAGCAGGTATTTTAAATGGATTTTTGCCTGTATCTGTGAAGCATTGAACAGATACAAGTCAAGTAAGAATGGAGGCGTTTTCAAATGGATATCATGATTTTTCTTGGATGCATTCTTTTGCTGGTGTTGTTCGTGGTAGTATCCGTGGTAGCCAGCATGCTGGGCATCATCGGCAGTGTTGTGGCAGAAGAGGATGACGAGGAATAAATTTCATAAGGACAACAAAAAGCAGCACTTGAAATATAAAAAACGAGTGATGCTTTTTGTTTGTTGGAAAGAGCTCCATGAATATGTATGGTTACGAGGAGGTGATATTTATTAACGAGCCTAGAATTAGTCAATTATGCTATAATATGAAGATTGGTTCTACAGAACCTAAATTCGCAATTTTGGATGATGGGAGACAGGTTATCACTAAATTATATAATGGACCGGAAGGTACTTTGGTACTTTTTAATGAGTATTTATGCTATCGTTTGGCTATTTTGCTAGATATTCCTATGCCCAGATCAGGAATCTGTATTTTAGATAGCTCATCGGAAATTCAAGAGGATGAACTTGCAAGTACACGAAATTATGGTAAAGCCTTTTTTTCAGAATATATGCCTAAAGTAACAAAGTTGCTTTCTCCTATTATAGGTAAGATGAAAAATAAAGAAGACTTTGTGAAAATTCTTTTGTTTGACCATATTATTTTTAATACGGATAGAAATCCAGGTAATCTTTTGGTTAGATTCTGCAAAGATGATGTTTCGCTCAAAGTCATAGATCATACACATGTTTTTATTAATCAGACTTTTTGGGATGCGAACTGCCTGAAAAGAGCAATGGAAGAAAATGACTTGCTAGATACAAAGGTACTTGAGTATAATTCTTATCTTTATGAAATGTTTTTTCATAATTTTTCAATTACCAGGGAAATGTTGGAAAGGGAAAGCATCGTCTTTAAAAATAAAATTAGCCGTGATATAATAACGGAGTTTATCAGCATTATTCCAGACGAATGGAAACCAACACAAAAAGACTTGGATGAACTTGTAAACTATATTCTATACAGAGTCGATAATTTGGATGTGATAGTATCCACGATTCTAACATACAATAACAGGTAAGGAAGGAGGAAATATTATGTACCACATTGAATATGCGGCATTGAATTATTATCATTCACCTATTTCTGATGAGTGCTTATGTATAGGTGTATTATTTCACAATGTAACAACAGGACAACGTGATTTCAAATATATCTCCAATTTCCAGCGCTTTCAAGCCTTTGACGATGAGGCCGATGTAGATTTTGTTAAGCTTTATTTAAGAGGAATTAAAGAAGAAATAGAAAACTCTGCTTTTGATAAAGAATTTGATCTTGCCTCATATATTAGGGTATATGCAAATGAGTTTAGATTCTCATCGGTAAGAACACTTTCTGTTAATGAGACTGAGAACTATGTTGAAGATTTGTCAAAAATATATTTGAAATATGATTTGGCTGATTATTCCGGGGCTATCTGAGCCGCTTGTCCGGAGACGGACTATATTGGGAGTCACCATTCCGGATAATTGCGGAAGAACCAGCCGCATCATAATATTCAAAAAATTCATACATTTTCCCATCTATGTGAAAGCGCCATATAATTTCCGCTTTCGTCAATGCCGCCGATTTTCAAGCTTGTTTCATATCGAATTCTTTCTTTTTCAAGTACAATATCTAATTTTTCCTTTTCTTCTTCAGTCATTGGTCTCCAATTCTGACTTGCATGTATTTGCTCACGTCGATTGAATTGTCGAAACTCTTCTTCCATTGCCCATCTATCATAATCTGAAAATGCTTTATATTCGGCATAAGTGATTTTTTTATATTCAGCCAACCATTTCTTAAGTTTCATTATACTCCCTCTCCTTCTTGTAAGAACGGGAATCTTACAGATATTTTCCAGTTTGAAATTCGATATCACCATGAATCCATTTCTATACCTTCTTTATCAGTTCGAGCCTACCAATTGATTACCAAGAAAAATATTATAGGAATAATATATCATGTTGCTGACTTCTCAGTCTGACCAACGACGGATTTTCCTTGTTCATAAGATCAGCAGCAATTTACTCGCTTGTTGCGAAAGCTATATGCTCTTTGTATTTACATATTTTAAAGCAGAACCTCTAAATAGGTAAGCGCTATTTTTAGCTAAAGAATTATACAAGACTCGATCTGTTGAAAACCAGAAATATTCAAACTCGTCTTTATCATAATGATCTTTAAAGTATTTGATAGAATCTTCTAATAGGAGTAATCTGCTGAAGTCGCCGTTTTCATAACGAATTCCGTTTTCAACAAGTGCAAAATACAATTTATTTTCTTTTGACAAATTAGCTTCTTTCGCTTTTTCACAAAGAAATTGTAGTCTCAAAATTTCGATTTCTTTTCTGTTTTCTTTGTCAGTTATGTCATTAATATTTTCTAAATAGTATGCTGGAATTTCTTTTTCAGGTATCTTATCAAAGCTCTTTTCCTTATTGTGATATCCACCATATATATATACTTTTTTATTAGAAAGATCCGAATATAAATAAGCGTCATTTTTTACCGAATTTGGATCAATTTTGCTAAGAAATATATCTTGAATTATTTGATCATTATCATATATTTTTCTTAAACTAGATACAGCTGCGTATTTAGCGTATTTATAATAATGTTTTAAATGCTCTCTGCCATTTTGCGATAGTGACCAGATAAAACGATTAATATAAGCAGCTTCTTTTTCTGATAAAAGTTCTTCTTTTTTTAGTTTGCCGGTTGCTTTAGCAATAAAAATTTTAGGTATTTTTCCATTGGAGCTGGTTCGAATAAAATAATCGTCTTCTTCACTCAGCTGAAAATCCAAGGAAGATTCTTTGGGGCTATTAGGTGCCTCACAAACTGCATCCATGATAGAAGACAGTTTATCCACATCCTCGTTTGACAAATGTTCTATATATTTTAATTTAGAAACAAGCTCACTTTTTGACGGGATTTCATCAAAAATTAAATTTACTCCAGAGTCATTATTAACTTTGGGTTTCATTATAAAGCGGCACACATGCTCGATAAATCGAATTTCTAGTACTTCTTCTTCATCCTGGGGAACGTCAGTGCTCTCATCTGTTTCGACATCGTTGACGTTTAAATTGTTTTTTCTATAGTTATAAAAGAAATCCAGCCATACATTTTCTATTTTTTTTACGATATCTTCTTTTCCTAACTGAGATAATTTATCACATAGTATTGTTTTATATATTTCATATTTTTCAAGCGGAACACCACCGTTAATATCCATAAAAAATTGTTCTGCACCAGATACGTTATTAACAAGTTTTACTTTAAAGTAAACTTTGTTTTTTATATAATCAGCAAACTCTGTTTTCTTTTCTTTGGGTATAGCATTTTCTCCCAAAACATCCTTAAGATGATCAACAGCTGCTTGGGCGTACAGACTTCCACCGGATAAAGGTGTTTGGCTATTTTGCTTTGAATCTCTTCCAATAAAATCATAGCCTTTCATATTATTATTACCGAGACAAAATTGCAGTATATTGTAGAGCGTAAAGGATCTTTGCTGGCCGTCAAAAATATAGATATCGTTGTTATCTTTTGATACGGCGATTACGATTGTGCTGATTGTTAAGTTTTCCTGGTTGTTTGAAAATCCCTCAAGTAAAAAAGCTAAAAAATCATTTTTGCCGGTAATTTTTGCGCCCATACAGTAGTCTCTTTGGATTACTGGAATTTTGATATTATATTCGAATAATTTTCCGACAGAAATGGTATCTGTTCCCGAATTGAAGCAATCTAATGATCCGCCAAAATCTATATTTTCACAATCGTTTAAATTGATTATGGGTGGAATTGATATATTAATATTTAAATCCTTTCGATGTTCGGATTCATAGCGATCAATAATATATCTTCCGCATTCATTGATATCTTCAATTGTTTCATCCATAGACATCTGAGGAAGTTCAATTTTATCATTACTTTTGCTGTCTGCCTGCTTATTTATTTTATCATTAACATTAGAGTAAACGAAGGCTTCTAAATATTGATTTGCTAATCGTTGTGAATCCAGTTTCAGATAACGGATTAAAACACTGTCGATGTTACTATATTTCTGAATTTCTTTTGCAAGGTTTTTTACATCTGGTTCCAGGTCAAAGTTGCTGATTCCATCAAATACTTCCCGAATAAATGATTTTTTCGTTGTCGTCTGGTAATTGTCTATTTGCTTGAATGAGTGAAATTCATTTTGCGTCAGTTCGTCTTTTAATTCATCTAATAATTTATTAACATAGGCAAGTTTTTGCAGCATGTTTATCCAATAATTCAGCTCTTCAGGGATTTCGCCAGAATAATAATTCTCAGATTTTACTTTCAATAAACTTCCAAACAAAATATTTATATGAGATTCGTTCCATTTTTCTGGATCAATGATTATTTCGGGTTTTGATAATAGCTCGTAAATGCTTTTATAGACAGCATTGTCAGTGTGGCCACTATCATGGGTCCAGTATAATTTATTTTGAATATTATTGTATAAAAGCGCAATGGCTGTCTTGTATGAATGATTACTTAAATTTTTAGCAAGAATAGGAGTATACTTATCGCTCATCAAGTCTTCTTTATAAAATGAGTTAAGTGAAATTAAATTTGCCCGGATATGATCACTTACTGAAAATGCTGTTTTATAGGCATTTAAATTCATGAATTCTTGAATAGGCAGTTCGTTGGTTTGGTTGTAAAGTAATTCTATATGACCCAGAATAAAATCTTTTAAAGCCACCTTTTCTTTTGTAGACATGGTGTTTAAGGAAATTTTTGTCTCAATGGCCACTCTGTTACGAACTATTCGGTCGACATCGGGGCAGATTCCCTCATTTTTGGTAAATCCTTTGATTGCATTGAGTCGCTTATTATCATAGTTATCTCTTTCAAAATGCAATGATATTGACTCATCGTTATTGTCTAATAAATATAATATAATAGACAATGTAATAAAACGCTGTTGTCCATCGATGATGTAATATCTATTATCATTTGTTCCTTTGTCTTTATACAGAGTAATTAAGCCTAAAGATTTGTTGCCGTTGGGATTATCTTTGTGGCATTTATAAATGTCCTCTGCCAATTTTTGAGCTTGTGCCGAGTTCCATTTATAAGTTCTTTGATACAGAGGAATCAAAAACTCGTTATTTTCTATGATTTCGCCTAATTTTCTAACACTGCTGTTATTACTCATTTGCGTTTTCCTTCCAATTACAATTAATATAATTTTTTAAATTAGTATAGAGGTCTTTATCATTGAGTCCGGAATATGGCTTAGATTCTTCCAAAGAGGCTCTTTCATCTTTTATATTAGAATAATCAATGAGTTTTTGAATTGTTTTTAAAATTTCCCATATGGAATGAGTAGGATTTTTATTTACAATATCTATTTTTTCTTTTAGCTCTTTTAGAGCTTTCAAATCGTCTTGGTTGGGCTGTCTAGTTCCATCAATTGTAGTATCATTGGAATTTTCAATAAAATTAAGTGTACAAGGAATGATTATCTCTTTATTCATATTCATTTTAAGAGATATTATTTTAAGAAATATTGTTTTCAGAATCACGCCTTCTATAGCATTCAAAGTATATTTGGCTGAAGGGGCTGGTAAATCGGTAAACAAAATTTCTCCATCTGAGATAGATGCCACGTTTTCTTTTATAAAAGATTTTTGTTCCTTTAAAAAATATTTTAGAAATCCTTCCAAACTAGCTGAAGTATCGCCATCTCTTCCTTTTGCAAATCTGCTAATATCCAGGGATAATTTGATAGGTCCTTTTATGCTGTTATTTTCTATCAGCATGTATTGTGTAAATGCCGGAATAGAATATACTTTATTATCATAGAGGACATAATTGATTGGCTGTTTTTCATATATACGCAATGACCAGTCCTCACGCTTACTATCAAAGTATTTGAATAAGCATTGTCCAAAATTTTTACCTGTGGAATAAAAATCTGCAATGCTATTATCATCTTTATCAATAGTGGTTCCGGAGATATGATCACATATTTTTTTGATTATAACTTCAACTGTATTTTCTCCATTGAATTCTATCTTTCTGGTACTTGTTATGTTGTCATTAAATCTGAAAAACGTTTCTTTTTTGGGCAAAAAATCGATTAAAAACTTAAACCGGATACCAGTATACACACATTGATGAATATTATCGTTAAACATAAAATATTTCATCGAAAGTCCAAAATCTTCTGCAGCCATATCGGCCCAGTTTTGCTTTACCTGATACTCTTTAGGCCACTGTTCTTTTGACCAGATACAATTTTCACCGTTATAGTAGTTATTTGCCAAATAAATTCCTAGATTACAAAACCTGGTGTAATATATGTATGCTTTTAATCGAATGAGTGATAAATTTACCTCCGTCTTATCGAAATCAACTCCAAATAGGGTGTTATCCTTAGTGGGAGATACAGTATTTTTGAATATAGTGTTTTTTATTTTCCAAAGTGCCTCTGTTATTTCATAAACAGATTTTCTGTCACAGGTATAAACAAAAAACAACTCATCAAAAAAGCTTTTTAGATCCATATTGCTTTCATTTTTTAATAGCTCGTAAAATTTTCCAAATACATGTTTTTTGCTAAAAGAAAATATGATATCTTCGTAATTCAGACAAGTTTTTTCAACACTAGTTCCTGCGGTCATTTCAAAAGTAATAGGGATGTCATGACCATTTTCGTGCTTTGTGCATAGTTGTCTGATCAGTTCAACTGTTTTTCGATCATTTTCATGTTCAAACGAAGACAGATGACCATGAGGAAAATTTTGACCATAATTTGAAACATGGTACAAATAGATATTGTCGTAAACTGTAGGTTTGAGGTTTTTAATTTTGTTTTTGGCTTCATCAGAACTCAGGATGGGGGTCAAATCGATACATAGACCTATCCCTTTATTTTTTAACATTTCAGTATCTATTGTAGAACAAGATTCTATAGTTTCCATAAATGCAATACGAACCTTAGACTGTAAGTTGGACTTTTCGATAATGTCAAAATTTTCATCGTTATCGTTAGGATGAAGGATTACAATGATTGCTTTGTCGGCATGATTTTTTTCATTGAATTCTGAGTCACTGGTATTTGCTGCATACTGCTTTTTATACAGAGCACCTGCAAGCGTGAGCACATCTTTGGTATTACAGGACTTTGAACAATATATTGCTGCAATTACTGTTTGGCTCTTTTCTAGTTTATTGCTTAATGTGTTGAGACAACTCTCTTCATTTTTTTTAATCGTGGATAAATCATCTTCTGTTAAACAAAGTTCAAGTTCTTTCAATCTATTTGAAATATCCCGGTAATAGTAAAACGGACTTTCATCTGTTTCACGGATTATATCTTGATAAGATACTTTCTTTAAAAATCTCATAGTTTATCCTTCACTTCTTTGATAGAAAAATATTCCGCAGCCTCTTTTTTGAGATCATCTGGAATAAAACACTGGTAAAGAGTTTTATCAAGTTTGATCGTGAGATGATTTTTCTGTGCATCTGTTAAAAACAGGTACAGGGAAAACAAGGTCATCAATTCTTCGAAACGTTCGGTTACTGCATGGACGCTCACAAGCCAATAGGCGGCTTCCAGGCAGGACAGGACATGGCTTTCTAACTGTGCAATATTCATTTTTTCAATATCCGGGGTCAATGCCTGACACTCGGAATCTTCACCAAACAGACTGGAAAAAGGAATAAACTGATTATTTGAAAAAATCGATTCCTTTAACTCCCGCTCATCGTAATCTGTTATGGATATGGTAGCAAAAATATTTCTGATATCAGATACAAAATGCAGTTCATAGAGAGTTTCTGGCAGTTCTTGTTCGGAATGTTCCTTCGTTGGAACGCTTGCACGGGTTGCCAGATTTAACAGTGCAAGGAACCGCTCATCGCCAGGTTTTCGTATGGTGGCATATTTGAGCAAATTCTTTTTGATTTCTTCAAAGAATTCAAACCCTTCATCGGATCCATCATAGGAGTGGCATGTGAGGTAAGAAAGATAAAAAGCATCATCCGGCTTCATGGAAAGGAACGTGCGGTAAAGTTCCAGATACAGAGGGGTGTGTTCCTGAAGTTTCATTTCATAAAGCATGCCATGAATTTTATAAAGCACCGGGTTGAGCAGGATGTTTCCATACATTTCTGCTTCCATAAATTTCTCTGGTGCGACTTCCTCATAGGGCAGATAACCTTTGGATGCCTGCATTGCCTTGCGGTGCAGCAGGGCAGGACGACGAATCAAACGAATATACTGTTCCATCCATGGATCGGAAGTCAGTGTGTCAATTTCTTTGTTATCTGCATTTTCTATGCCGTTTTTCTTTTTGAAATCTTTTTTGGTGTCATCACTAAGGGCATCTTTCCAGAAAAATACTTTTTTTCCAATATTTTCCTTCCATATATAATCTGTTTTGGGATTAAGGAATTCTCTATTGATGATATTATCATCCAAATAATCTTCATATTTAAAAATCTGCAGCATATAGAGCAGAGGAAGGTCTAACAGAGCAGAAGCACGAAGAACAACAGGATACCATTTTTTCATTTCTGCTTCTTCTTTGCTGTCCGTATAAGGTTTAGAAGAACGATCATCTTTTTCAGCAACATTTTTAGTCGATTCTTTATGACGATACATCCCCCTTAATCTACTGAGAGAGCGTTCGGACAGAAAACTTTGCTGCATGTATGTACTGAGATTCTGATCCTTGGATTCACTGTTGTATTTGAAGTCTTTCCAAAATTTTGCCGTATTCAGAGTTGGGTCCATTGCCTGGTCAAATTCTTTTTCTAATGTTTCCAGAGAAGGAAGTAATTTTGTTAAAGTTTTTAATTTGCGATAGTTGAGTTGATAATGTTGGGAATCAGTCTGAGTGTTATCTGCATTCGCGTGGGTCTTGCGATAGAACTCACGATAACGTAGTTCAGCTTCGATTAGTCTGCTGCAGCGATAGTTATAGAGCATATAATGCATAAAACGCCTCCAATTTGTACAAATGTGGTTGTAAAGTGTGGGATTGGCATTGGAAGTAAAGGTTATTTTTCATTATAATAGAGCCATGAACGTTAGAAAACGTAATGTTATTTACCTTCTATTTTAATAAGCGGTGAAGAAAAGTCAAGAGGTGAAGTACATGAAGAAAAATATGTTTACACAACATCTCATCTTGCGTCCGAGCAACCAGGAGCGGGACGGAGAAATCTTTTTCCAGATGCTTCTGGATGCCGGAAATGAAGATTTTCGCATGTTTACCGGTGTGAATGCCTATGGGAGTTTTTTGTTTGGTTTCAGAGCGTATTTTAAACATTTTGGGGAATACCTGTATGCGTTATTTCCCAAAAATGAACCGGACAAATTTATCGGCTATGCTGGGTTTCACAAAGACTGGGATTTCTCAGATTATGAGAATCGGTTTGAGGTTGAATTTTATGTTGCAGAGAATTATAGAAATGCAGGCTATGCAACAGAGGCAATGACTATGTTATTAAAGAAATTTTTCGATGGAGAACTCATCGAGAATTGTGATAAAAACAGTGCACTGCGTGCAAAGGCGCTTTCCAGAAATAAAGCATCCATCCGGGTTTTAGAAAAGCTTGGGTTCGAAAAATGGAGTGAGTCAGAAGCTGCCTTTGTAAGTGATTTTATAGATTGGAATGACAAAGCAGCTCTTGAAGAGCCTGTGTCCGAATTCTGGTGTTTTGCACCAATTTGTACAAATGAAACGATTGTGCCGGAAATTGGCAGTATCGGTAAAGCGCAAAATTTTTTATAATGTGCATCAGAAAAGAGAAATCCATAAATTGCATCCGGCAGAGCCGGAAAACAATAGGAAGGAGATGTTCAATCAGAAACACGTGTTGAAATTCCTATGAGAAAGAGAAAATTCGTGTGAATTAGAAGCAAAGAAAATGGATGAGAATAGGAGAAAGACAGATGAACGAAAGAAAACTGGTTTACAGAGCAGAAGGAAATGGTTGGTTTCATGTGAGAATTTCGCTATCCAAAGAGGAGTGCATCTGGTTAAAGTTGGAGTATCCGATTGAGGTGGATGTGTATGTCTTCGAGGCAGCGGAAAGTGCGGACTGGGAAAAAGAAATGCGGAAAGAAATCCAAGATGCTTTGTATCAAACCTACGATTTTTGGTTTGAAAAAATTCCATGGACCTGGGATTTGGAACCCGAAGAAAATAGGATACTGTTTCGGAATGATGGCAATGGGGAATACCACATTAGAATTATGATGTCAGAAGAACAATGTGCAGAAAGGAAGTTGGAGTATCCGATCGAGGTGGATGTGTTTGTCGCTGAACGGGTTGGAACTCCAATCTGGGAAGAAAAAATCAGAGAACAGATCGAGGATGCTGTGTTTCAAACCATTCTTCCGGAAAATGTAGAGATCTTTCATGGTGATGTCTTCGATCAAATCTTGGAAGAAGTAGTATGGACGTGGAATCTTGAGGAAGAAAAAAATATTTCTGCAGATCGAGATCCATTTTCTGATCAAAACAGAGATCGAACATTAAATGCCTATCGCTTGTTAATTGCTTCCATGATAGCGGATGGAAAGAAAGAAGAAATTCGTAAGATGTTCCATGATGGAGACTATGCGCAAAAACTCTTTGAAATGTATCATATTCCAAATTCACCCTATACACTTTAAAAGGCTGGTCTGTTGGAAAACAAAAATTTTATACGACAATAGGAGAAGCAATTTATGACATTTCGCGACGATTTAGGAAACCGTATGAAGAACAATTATGAAGTGATTCCCAAAACGAAGCTGATGCGCCGCACGCCGGTGGCAATCCGGATCGATGGTAAAGCATTCCACACCTATACGCGTGGAATGCAAAAACCATTTGACTACATATTGATGGAAAGCATGCACAAAACGATGCTATATCTCTGCGAAAATATACAAGGCTGCGTGTTAGGGTACACGCAGTCAGATGAGATTACATTATTGCTGATCGATTATAAAAAATTCACCTCAGATGCGTGGTTCGATTACGAGGTCCAGAAGGTTTGTTCCATTGCAGCCAGCATGGCAACTATGGCATTCAACCAGTATTTTGCAGAAGGTGTAAAGCAGTGTCTATCGGATGATGCGTCATATCTGGCTGCATTGCAGAAAGCAGTTGAAAAAGGTGCTATGTTTGATGCCCGCTGCTTCAACATTCCGAAGGAGGAATGCTGCAACCTGATTTACTGGAGACAGCTGGATGCTGCCCGCAATTCCATTCAGATGGTTGGACAGGCTAACTTCTCCCATAAGCAGCTGCATGGCAAATCCTGTAATCAGATTCAGGATATGCTGATGCAGGAAAAAGGAATTAACTGGAATGACCTGGATACTTATTTAAAACGTGGATGTTGCTGTATCCGGAATGAGAATGCGGAGGAAGGAAGACCCAACTGGATCATCGACAAGGAGCCGCCAATGTTCAAGGGCGATGGCCGGGAGTACATTGAGCGACTGATTTTTGTCGGGGAAGAATAGAGAAAATAGAGAGTATGTATTTAGGAATTTTAATTTAGAGGAGGAATAAAAAATGCGAGAAATATTAGTAATCAAAGCGTTGCAGGAGCGAGATCTCATTCGGGACAGAATTCATGAAAAGCTTGAAAAGATGCATTTTCTGGACTATAAGAAGAAGTGCGAAGAACGCACAGCCGGAATGCTGATGGAAGAGACTGCATTTTGCGAGATGGTAAAATCTGGTTTTCAAAGTATCCAGGATCTCATTCACAATTACGATGAGATTGATGCCGCAATCGTGGCCAGCAATGCAAATACGATGGTGAAAACCAAATATGGCGAGTATACAGTGGCGGCAGCCATCGCGTTAAAACAGCGTCTGAAAATTTCAGGCGGGAAGGAAATGCCGCGGTCACTTTTGTCTATGGATAAAAACATGATGGCGAAGCGCGATTTTGAATCGGAAATGATTCTTGCAATGCAGAATCAGATGGTAGATGTCATGGAAAAACTGAAGACGTCACAGGCGGCATTGGAGGCATCTGCAGAGCAGATGCGCAATAACATTCTGGGCGGCGAAAAGACCAAGAAGGATTCTGCATCCATTGCAGTTGTCGATGAGTATCTGAAGGCAAACCAGTATAAGCTTGTAGATCCGCTGGATCTTTCTAGGAAGCTTACGCAGTTAAAAGCGGATCGTGAAGACTTACTCAATGAGCTTGACACGGCCATTAAGATCTCCAATGCGACGACTACGATTACAGTAAGCTTCTAATCCATGTGTCTGTACAGCGAAAATCTTCAGACTTTAGCCGCCCTGCTGCGGGCTTAATGCAGCCAATGATGAAAATAGGATTGCAAATCCCATATGGTAGCTCAACTGGGTAGAGCCCTCGACATTTAATCGAGTTGCGCAGGTTCGATTCCTGTCCATATAAACTGATTTTTGTTTCCTTTTTGATCTTTTGTGAATGATGTTTTTTGCTTTTTTCTGTCTGATAGAAATGATGTTTCTTTTGCGATTTTTGGTAAAAATCCAGGAGAACGGTTATGAGCATGGCTAAACTGGCTTGAGGTAATCCGCCTGGCAGCTGTGCAGGCATAGATGTTATAAGGGAGTAATATGTCAAAGAGATGGAGTAAATTACAAAAGCGATTATATAATTTGATGGATCCTAAAATAAATTTTCAAATTCATTGTGCATTATATGAAATGAATAGTAATGATGGATATCATGGTAATAAGTTACCCCGATATTTTATTACCATAGGCAAGAAGATCGTATTTGATTATCCAAAAGATTTTGATACAAACAAGTCATATGAGTCAACAGCATATCCCTGGCTTACGGATATGAGTGAAATATCAGACGTGATTGAGGAATATATCCAATGTCCGGAATCAGGAATCCTTCATGATTTTGAAGATGATAAATGGGAAATCACAGAAATCCTCAGGGTGTGTGACAGAAGGATTGGAAAACGGAGACTACGGGAATTAGAGAACACAATTACGAATGAGGTTTTACTTGAAATCATAGAAAGAAGGATTCATACAGGATAAATAAGCTATGGGAATATGTTTTCGAAAAGAAAATTAGAAAATTATTCCGGCTGTTTTTTGTAAATGTTCGGTTTCTGATATGACTGTGCAGCGAAAATCTTTCACTTTAGCCGCTCCTGGCTGCGGAGCATAATGCAGCCTAAAATGAAAAGAGATTCGATATGGTAAAGCTCAAAGGTAGAGCGCTTGATTTTGGATCAAGAAGTCACAGGTTCGATTCCTGTCCATACAGAAAAAAAGATGGATTTTTCTTTTTTGTTTCTGTTTGATGAAAAGTTTTTTTCTGATTGCAAGACTTTTTCCTTTGATCTTTTTTCCTTATGCTTTCTGGTAAAAATCCGGGAGAACGGTTATGAGCATGGCTAAACTGGCTTTAGATTTTCCACTCGGCTGCTGTACAGTCGTAACTATAAAAAAATGGAGATTAGAGAAATTATGTCTATTTATATCACCGGAGATACACACGGGAATTTTGAACGCTTTTTGGATCCGAGATTTGTGAAGTCTATGGATGTAGATAAATGTGACTACATGATTGTGACGGGGGACTTTGGCGGATTGTTCTATGGAACACAGGCGGAAGACGCATTATTGGATTTTTTGGAAGATTATGTGCCGTTTACCCTTCTTTTTGTAGATGGAAATCATGAAAATTTTGATCTTTTGAAAAACTATCCCGTCGAAACATGGCATCAGGGAAAAGTACACTTCATTCGTCCGCACATTATTCATTTGATGCGCGGTAACTGCTATATGATTGAAAATCGTACTTTTTTTGTAATGGGAGGCGCACGGTCCGTTGATGTTACGGATGGGATTTTTGAATTGGATGATTCCAGGCGTCTTGAAAAAATTGCGAAGTTAGAAGCAGAAGGAAAATATTGGTATCGAACAAAGGGACTGGACTGGTTTGAGGAAGAACTTCCATCAGATGACGAACTGCAAGCTGGTTTGGAAGTGTTAAAATCTCATGAAAATAGGGTAGATTATATTCTGACACATGCAGCTCCCTCTATGGTAGCCCAATATTTTTCAGCGGGCAAATTTGATAAGGATAAATTGACAGAGTATTTTGAAAAACTTAGAAAACAAGTGGAATTTCGCACCTGGTATTGCGGTCATTATCATGTGGATGAAGAATTTATTTTGGAAGGGAAAGCATATCAGATCTTGTATCATCAAATTGTGAAAATCTGTTAGGATAACAAAGTAGAAAGTTTCGAGGAGAACAATATCAGATGATATATTATACAAGTGATCTTCATTTTGGCCATAAGAATGTACTGAATCGAGATATGCTAAAAAAGCCTCTTTACTTTTCAAAAAGTTCGAACTATAATAAATCTTGTTCTAAATAGTTCGTGCAGGCGTAGTTCATTGGTAGAACATCAGCTTCCCAAGCTGAGGAGGCGGGTTCGATTCCCGTCGCCTGCTTCTTTCATTTTTTGCCGGAGCCTTATTTTATAAGGATCTCCGGCTTTTTCTATGTGGTTATGAATGGAAAAAACAAACACAAATATCCCTCTGATTGCTTGACATGATTTTTGAATGTTGCTATGATGGTTTACAACATTAAATTGCGAAAGCAAATCACAAAACTTGCGAAAAGAGGACCTGCATATGGAAGAGGAAAAGAAGTTAGAGTTTCGCGGCGGGATCGGTATGTCGCTGATCCCGGTTGGTATCTATGTGTTTTTCTGTATGGTGCTATTTATTGGGTTTAAGGCATTCAATATGGAAGCTTTGGCGGTGGGCGGATTTCTGGCGCTCTTGATCGGAGGCGTCTTCTGCACCAACTACAGCAAGTTCTGGGACAGTGCCATTCGCGGCATTTCCTCGATCACGTCAGTGTCAGTTGTTGTGATCCTGCTGCTGGTCGGCATGTTCAGTGCGCTGATCAAGCTTTGCGGTCTGTCCGGCGGTTTTGTGTGGATCGCCAATGTCGTTGGTATGAAGGGTGGTATCTTTGTAGCGTTTACGTTTCTGGCTACCTGTATTGTATCCACTGCGACCGGTTCTTCCATCGGAACCATGTTCATTGCATTTCCGATCTTTTACCCGGCGGGTATGATGTTAGGTGCCAATGAGATGATGATGGCGGGCTGCATCGTATCCGGCGCTATTTTCGGCGACAACCTGGCACCGATTTCCGATACCACGATTGCTTCTGCTTCTACCCAGCAGTTTAAAAATGGCAAGCCGGCCGATATTGGCGGTGTCGTATCCAGCCGTATCAAATATTCTGCAGTCGCAGGCATCATTACGATCGTGCTGTTTGCGGTGCTTGGCGGAATTGGCGGTACCTACGAGGGCGGTTCCATCGATGCGGCTGCAAACCCGATGTCTCTGATCATGCTGATCCCGGTTGTGCTGATGCTGGTCGTTTCCACCAAAACCCGAAATATCTACGAGGGTATTCTGGTTGGTCTTGCAGTTGGCACAGTGACCGGTCTTGCAGCAGGACTGTTTACTCCGGCACAGGTATTTTCCAATGATGCGGCGAACAATGCGGCAGTCGGATTTTTGGTAGACGGCATCAACAACATTCTGCCGACCTGCGCGCTGGTCATTTCGGTATTTGGTATTATGGGCGTTTTGACGGATGCGGGCATGCTGAACCTGATTGCAGAGAAAATCCTGGACAGTAAAATGGCAGAAAGCGCCCGCGGCGCGGAGTTAGTCTGCATGGCAGGCATTGCGTTTACCACCATTTTGCTGGGTGGTGTGACCAGTGCTTCGATCCTGACGTTTGGTCCGATCTTAAACAAGATCGGTGCAGCAAGAAATATTCACCCGTACCGCCGGGCAAACCTGCTGGATGGAACAGCAAACAGCCTTCCGGCGATCATTCCGTTCATGAGCGTGTTCGTGTTCATCGGTTCCGCCCTGACCGGTCTGTCTCCGGTTATGGTAGCGGGCGGCACGATTTACGGATTTGCACTGTTCTTTGTATTTTTGATTGCGGTCATCACCGGCTGGGGATGCCAGAAAGAGGAATGATATGGACGATACCTTTGAGTTATATGATTTAAAAGTAGAAGTCGTGGCAACGGACCGTCCCATGGTCTGCAGTCACAAAGTGGGCGATTACTTCCTGGTGCAGGGCGAAAATCTGGTATTTCCGGAGCAGACATCGTTTTCCATGTACTCGCTCAGCGCGCTGCTTCCGCTGCTCCCGGCAAAAGAGCGGCCGCTTCATCCAAACGACTGGATGCTTTCCGACTGTGAGATCGCCTGTCCGGACCCAAACTGCGGGGCGAGATTTAAAATCACGCGGATTGGCAAACGGATCCAGAGCCACGGACAGTGCACGGTTGTGCCGCTTGCGAAACAGGAGGCAGAGTAAGTGTAAGCCTGCTGTAACGGTTACGGAATTCGTATTTCCAGAGCGGAAAATAGTCCTGTAGGTATACGAGAAGAATATAGGGATACAGATTCATCACGAATTGAAAAAGGAGAAAAAAGAACATGCAGAAAAAATGTCAATTAAAAAATGGATATACGTTTAACCGTGTGATCAATGGCTGCTGGCAGCTTTCTGCCGAGCATTGCCTTCAGGGACATCTCGACTACGACGATGCCATCCGTGCGTTTCATATGTTGGTGGAGCAGGGCTTTACCACGTTCGACTGTGCGGATATCTATACCGGTGCAGAAGAGGTGCTTGGCCGTTTCGTTATGGACTTAAAAGGAACCGGTCATTATAACGAGGAAGATATCCAGATTCATACCAAATTTGTGCCGGATAAGGATGTCCTCCCGGTCATCAACATGCAGTATACCGAGGGAATCGTAGACCGTTCCTTAAAGCGCATGCACCGGGAAGCACTGGATCTTGTGCAGTTTCACTGGTGGGATTTCAACGTGCCGGGCATGCTGGACACCGCGTTTGATCTGCTCCGTCTTCAGGAAAAAGGCAAGATCCGCAACATCGGTATGTGCAACATGGACACCAGTGCCTTGAAACTGATGGTCGATGCCGGTATCCCGGTTGTTTCCAACCAGGCTCAGTATTCCGTCTTTGACCGCCGCCCGGAGCGCACCCTGTTGGATTACAGTGCCGAGCATGGCATTTATACCTTCGCTTACGGCACACTGGCGGGCGGATTTCTGGCGGAGCGCTATATGGGCAAAGAATACGAGGCACCGGAAACCCGTTCCCAGGTCAAATACATGCAGATCATCGAAGATTCCCTGGGCTGGGATGGCATGCAGAAGCTTCTTCCAGTCTTAAAAGAAATCGCAGAACATCACGGTGTGACGATCGCCAATGTAGCAACCCAGTACATCTTAAATCAGAAGAGCGTGGGTGCGGTCATGGTCGGAACCAGAAATTCTAAGCACGTGCAGTCCAACATCCAGACACTGGAGTTCGACTTAACCGCAGACGAGATGAAGACCATCCGCGATTTCGTCGACCAGTATCCGACCCCGGAAGGCGAATGCTATGAACTCGAGCGGACCTCCCCACGCTATAAGGGAATTATTTTAACAGACCGAAACAATGTAGAAAAATAACGTTACTCCTGCTCCATCTCCGCATTCACGTAGTCTTCGCAGGACCGCATGGCCTCGATGGTCTTTGCAAAAAGGTCATCCAGTTCCCATCCCAGGCGCTCGGCTCCGGTGCGGATGATATCGCGGGAGCATCCGGCAGCGAATTTTTTGTCTTTGAATTTTTTCTTTAAGCTGGAAACTTCCATATCTTTAGTGCTTTTGGATGGGCGCATGCGGGCAGCGGCACCGATCAGGCCGGTCAGCTCGTCAGCAGCAAACAGCACTTTTTCCATCTCGTGGACAGGTTCCACATCGCAGCAGATGCCGTAGCCGTGGGAACAGATGGCATGGATCATGTCATCGCCCACGCCACCTGCCTCTTCTCATCTCTGAATTTCCGCGAAAATTTCTCCCGCCAGCTTCCCCGGCAGCAAAATCAGGCGGCCATTGACCCGGAAGAGAAAAAAACGTCTGTGCCGGGAACGGCGGACACAGTGAATGACTGCACCAGGGACAAAGCCCTGTTTTTCCAGACGTTCCCGTTTTACGGGTTCGCTGGCGATCCAGATGATGCGTGCATCCGCGGCAGATGGAATATGACTGAGGGGAAGAACCATAGCATTCCTCGCAAACCGTGATCTGTTACGATAAGATATGCGCAATTTCAGGGAAAATAGCTTGCCATGGCAGGGTTTGTCATGTAAAATGAGACACAGTCTTGATGCAGTGAAAAAACCATGAGGTCTGGCTGCGCTGCTGGAGATGGCAGCAGGTTTTTGAGCGCAGGTATGCTGCGGGTGAACGGTAACAAGCTTGAGAGGAGTTTTGAATGAGTATTTTAAATGTAGAACATTTGAGCCACGGTTTTGGTGACCGTGCTATTTTCCAGGATGTGTCATTCCGCCTTTTAAAGGGAGAGCATATCGGTCTGGTGGGCGCGAACGGCGAGGGAAAATCCACGTTCATGAACATCATTACCGGCAAACTGCAGCCGGACGAAGGCAAGGTGGAATGGGCAAAACATGTGCGTGCCGGTTATCTGGACCAGCATACTGTGCTCGAAAAAGGCATGACCATCCGCGATGTGTTAAAGAGTGCCTTTGCGTATCTGTTTGAGATGGAAGAGCAGATGAACGCCATCTGCGATAAGATGGGCGAAGCCTCTGAGGATGAGATGAACGCCATGATGGAAGAACTGGGCACGATCCAGGATCTGCTGATGGCTCATGATTTTTATATCATCGACAGCAAAGTTGAGGAGGTTGGCCGTGCACTTGGACTGCAGGAAATCGGCATGGAGAAGGATGTTTCCGAGCTGTCTGGCGGTCAGCGAACGAAGGTGCTTTTAGGAAAACTGCTTCTGGAAAAACCAGACATTCTGCTTTTGGACGAGCCGACCAACTATCTGGATGAGCAGCACATCGAGTGGCTGAAGCGTTATCTCCAGGAATACGAGAATGCTTTCATCCTGATCTCCCACGATATCCCGTTCTTAAACAGCGTCATCAACCTGATCTATCACATGGAGAACCAGAAGCTGGACCGTTATGTGGGCGATTACGACCATTTCCAGGAAGTTTATGCGGTGAAAAAGGCGCAGCTGGAGGCTGCTTACAAGCGCCAGCAGCAGGAAATCGCCGAGCTGGAGGACTTTGTAGCGCGCAACAAGGCGCGTGTATCGACCCGGAATATGGCAATGTCCCGTCAGAAAAAGCTGGATAAGATGGAAGTCATCGAGCTGGCGAAGGAGAAGCCGAAGCCAGAGTTCAACTTTATGGAAGCCCGTGCCGCAGGCAAGATGATCTTCGAGGCGAAGGATCTGGTGATCGGTTACGATGAGCCGCTGACCCGCCCGTTTGATATCAGCATGGAGCGCGGGGAAAAGGTTGTGTTAAAGGGTTCCAACGGAATCGGAAAGACCACGCTCTTAAAGAGTATCCTTGGGCTGATCCCGCCGCTTTCCGGCAGTGTAGAGTTAGGTGATTACCTGTATCTTGGTTACTTTGAGCAGGAGATGGCGCCGGGCAATACCACGACCTGCATCGAGGAAATCTGGAAGGAGTTTCCGTCCTATACCCAGTATCAGGTGCGTTCTGCCCTGGCAAAATGCGGTCTGACGACCAAGCATATCGAGAGTCAGGTGCGTGTCCTTTCCGGCGGTGAGCAGGCAAAGGTAAGATTATGTAAACTGATCAACCGCGAAACCAATGTCCTGCTTTTGGACGAGCCGACCAACCACCTGGATGTAGATGCCAAGGAAGAACTGGCTCGTGCCTTGAAAGCTTATAAGGGCAGCATCCTTTTAATCTGCCATGAGCCAGAGTTTTATGAAAGTTTTGCCACCCGCGTAGTGGACTGCAGCGAGTTCTGCCTGCGCGGATAGGATTTTCTCATGCGTTATCGTTTCCGGAATGGGCAGACGATAACGCATTTTTTGTCATATTTTGTCGATGAACTTTTCTTGTACTGTTTTCGTTACTGTGCTATGATGATGGCACAGTAACGATTCATCTGAGATCTTGTTTTTCCTGTTATCTCATTTTTCATTACCCATTTCATTTTTTCCATTGATATCACACCTTTATATACCCACAGTATTACAAAATGATTATTTGAAAGATTCATCACATGTTATTTCTTACGCAGAAAGCGTATCCATGTTCGGTTCGGATTATAACCGCGCAGATCGCGCATTTTCAACAAACAGCAGCAAGGTTTCTCCCGTCCGCGATAGATGGTGAGATGAATGACAGTCAGAAACTTAGAAACGGTAGATGGAAATAGGAATGACCCGTTAAGAAAACGGGATAGCCGGATTACAGGGAATCGAAAGAGAGGGGGATGCAATGATATTTGAGCATGTTTAAAAAGAGGAAAGCATGGCATTTGGCGCTGCGTGTATGGCTTTGCTTGTTTCTGATTCCGGCAGTTCGGGCCTTTGGTGCGGGCACTGCGGCCAGGCATTGGAACATTGGAGACACCGTAATACGCCGGATTGACGGAAAAGATTACCGGTTTCGCTGCATTGACCAGAATTATGCCGACCATATGGACGTTCACCGGAACGGGGCTCTGTTTCTCTGCGATGAAGTAATCCCGGCCAATACCGGTTCCAGGTATGAGTTTGAGATGCCAGAGGATGGACCTCATGACTATGTGTATGTTCCGGGACCGATCGTGCGTTTTGGAAGCAGTGCGGACTACAAATATTCTTCTGTCCGGGGATGGCTTTCCAGGTCCGAGAGTGGTTTTGCAGATGCCATTATGGTCAATACGGGGGTAGAGCGCGCCTATCAGGGCAGTACAAAAGCAGAATACTGGGAACAGCTGTTACAGGATGACCTGGCACCGCTTTATCTGGGAAGCCAGAAGATGGAAGACCGGCTGTTTATCCTTTCTGTGGATGAGGCATACCGTTACCGGAACTGGCTGTGGAAATTTCATGGGGCAAAGAAACGCAATCCAGAGACACAGATTGGGGAATTCTGCAAAGGATATTGGCTGCGGACACCATGCGGGAAGGCAGAAGGCACGGAAATTTACATTGTGGATCTGGTGAATGGGAATATCCGGCCGGAGAAAGTCAGTGTACGCGAGCAGAAATCGGGAAAGGGGATGGAGCAGGATGAAGAAATCAAGGTGACCGGTACAACCGGGGTGCGGCCTGCCTTTGTGCTGCCGCAGAGGTAACCGTGTTTGCTGGTCGGAGAAAGGTACGGAAGAACATGGGAAAATCAGTGAAAAAGAGGAACATGTACCTGGAAAAAACGGGAAATCAGGAAAAATCCGGGAAAGAACCTGGAAAAGAGATGAGCGGGCAAAAACACAGAAAAAAGTAAAACGTTGCGGGAAGAAACAGGAAAGTAAGGGGGATGTATGAAGAAATACAGGAAGAATTATGAGATGAGACGGAAAACAGCATCGGCTATGGCGGTTATGCTGGCAGTATTGTCACCGGGGGTACTTCCTGCCGGGTACGCCATGGCAGAGAGCGCAGGGGCGTTTGTGCCGGAAAGCAGAGCCGGATATGAGCGGGCAAGCGGGAGCGATTCGCTCTGGCAGCAGTCAGGAGGGAAAGGAACAGGGAAAGGTATCGCCAGACAAGCAGAAGCCGGGGAGAACGGCTTGAAGACAGAAAGATCCGGACAGGACGAATGGGAGACCCGTGCGATTGGAACGGATGATTTGGAAGACGGCGAATCCGGAGTGGACGAGATAGAACTGGAGATGGATCTGGCGACGGATTCTGATGCGGCAAGCGAAGCTGATTTAGGCATGAATCGGAAAAAACAGGCTATGGCTGATCTGGCAACGGATTCCAATGCGCAGCCGCTCCCTCAGATTGCGACCCAGTCGAACCTAGCCTTGTTTGCGATGCAGCTTTCCACTACAGGGGATCTCTGGACGGATTGGAATGGCAATACAAATTTCCCGGGAGAAGGAACGAAAGAATCACCGTATCAGATCGAAACGCTGTCGCATCTGATGGGACTTTCCGAGTCGGTGGCAGCAGGAAATGATTATGAGGACTGTTACTTTGAACTGACACAGAGTCTGGATCTGGGTGGACTTTCCATAAACAATGGCAACTGGAATCCGATCGGATGGTACTGTAACCGGGCAGAACTTGGCGGTGAGGTCCAGACACCGTTTCGCGGTCATTTTAATGGCTGCGGAAATACAATAACCGGATTTCAGATCCTTGGAGAATCAGGCGGGATGAGCAACCTTGGCTTGTTTGGTGTGATTGACGGCGGAAGTGTGGAAAATCTGGAGATTGAGGGCGAACAGGTCACCGGAGAAAACTGGACCGGAATTCTGGCTGGTACGATAAAAAATGGTGCAGTGATCCGCAATGTCACCGTATCGGGCTATGTATGTTCAAAGCATTACGCGGGAGGAATCGCTGCAATTGCAAGTGGTACGGGAAACGGAACCGGATCCGGGACGCAGCTGCAGGAAGGCGATGGAGCGGTAATCATTGAAAACTGCAGGGCGGACGGAATCACCATGAATGTGAAGGAGTCCGACGGGGCAGTCGGAGGAATCACAGGCAAGGCAGAAAAGGCATACCTGATCGACAATGTGGTGATCACGCAAAATGGCAGTTCCGACCGCATCCAGGGCAAAGGCTATGTGGGTGGAATTGCCGGTATCATGAATCTGAGCGGCATTTACAATTCCTACGTCAACGGTACGATCGGCGGAAACGGAAGCCGTTCTGTGGGAGGAATTGTTGGAAAATATGAGAGCGGCAATCTGGTGTTGGCGCGTATGGCGGGTATCATCTCCAGGACCAACGCGGGCAGTGCTTCCCGGGAGGGCACGTTTATAGGAACCCGTGCCAGCAGCGACCGGTTCACTTACGGAACCGAACGGGACAGCCGGATTTCCTATTTGTTTACCAATACCCTGGCGAAGGCGAAGCAGGTATTTGGAAGCACGATCGACGGGGATAACAAGTTTGAAAAAGATGCCCACATTGGCTACTGGTCTGACATGGAGCGCAAATATAAGACGATATCCGGTCAGCTTGAATACGACTGCGGGGAGCGCTTCTTTTATGAGGAACTGGAGGATGGCATCTGCTATATCGTTACCCAGAAACTCGGGCGGGAGTTTACCATGGATGGATACAAAAAAGACCTTCCGTTTGCCATGGATCATTTTGCGCCAGGATATATGGGAGAGCCGACAAGAGGGTATCTGGTTTACATTCCGAGGATTGACACGATGAATGCCAATGGAACCTATGACACGGATGTGGCAACGTTATCGGCAATCTCTTCTACGGGAAGTTCCTATTACCGGGATGTGGATAAGGATCATCCGTCCGCGATCAAAGCCGGGGCAACGGTGACCGTGACAACCGCACCCAACAATACAGCGGAAAACCGCTACCAGATGGTTGTGGACGAATCCGAGACCGGCGGAGTGAAGCCACCGGTTTATCTCGATGAGGACGGTCTGGAGCAGCCAATGCAGTATGTGGGTGCAGGTGCCTACTCGTTCCTCATGCCGGAGTGCGATACAGAGCTGACAGCGGAATACATCAAGCTGACTACGAAGCTGACAGCAGATCCAAATGAGACGCGGCTCTCGGTTGTTCAGACGCGAAGCGGAGACCGCAAGCATCCGCAGATCGTGACGGAAGTAAAAAACGAGGATGGCATTTTAATCGCCCGTTACGTGGATGGAAAGCAGGATCACAGCGTGGAGGTTCAGCCGGTATATATTCATGTGGAGCACAATGGAAATGGGCAGACGATAGACCGCACCGTGCGCTGGACGGTCGATGACACGGATCTTCTGGAAAACCGTTCGGAGACCGGATATACCCGGAAAGATGCAGCGGTTCTGCCCAATATGAATTCTGCATTTATCACAGATATCATAAACCAGGAAGTAAAAGCCCAGGCAGAAAATGAGTACCGGGAGAAAATCCGCGATACCGTTTACACCCGCTATGGTGTGGTGTCGGCAATGACCAATCCGGATACCTCATTGGACCATGCGACACTTTACGCAAACTGTCGCGTAGCCGTGGATTTCCAGATCGTGGACCGGACAACCCTGCGCGTGGAAACATTAAACCTGAATCAGAACGAGGCAGTCTTTACCATAACGAGAAAACTGACAGGAAGCTGCTATCAGCCGACCGAGAGCATCACAGTAACAGGACCGGTGACCCTGACTGCGGCATTGAATCCGGAGCACCCGTTCTATGAACAGGTGAGCTGGACCGATACGGAAAGCGGAAAAAATCTGCATCTGGAAGTATCGGGAGCAAACAGACAGAACTGCAGGATCACACCGGTATGGGATCCGAAAGGAGAGCATAATCCGGCATGGATCCAGAACCTGATCAGCCGGGACTGCACCCTGAAACAGGAAAAACCGTTGGAAAAAGTAAGTGGAAACGGAGTGAAAGAAGAAGTGGTGACGGCCGTCAGTGAGGATCAGACCCATGGGCATATCAAGGCGCAGTGCCGTGTCCGGATCGTGTTTGTCACGCAGGATGAGACTGTGCCGAGAGTCAGTACCGGAGGATCCGGTGGTGGCGGAAGCTCCTCGGGAGGCTCCGGTGGTTCTGGCGGATCGGGAAGTTCGACCGGCATTACCTCTGGCGGGGTGACGAAAGCCGCTGGTCCGTCGATGCCATCTTATGTGGTGACAGGAACCTGGGTGCAGAATGCGGCAGGCCAGTGGATGTTCGCGGACAAGGATCGGACTTACGCAAAGGAGTGGGCAGCCGTGCACAATCCATATGCCAATACGGCGGTCGGTCAGAGCGTTTATGACTGGTTCCGCTTTGATGAAGCCGGATTTCTGATGACCGGCTGGTATCAGGATACCGATGGAAATATGTATTATTTAAACCCATCTTCCGATGGAACACAGGGCCGCATGCTGACAGGCTGGAACTGGATCGACGGACAGTGCCTGTACTTTGAAGAAGCATCAAACGGTATCCGCGGTGCGCTGAGAAAAAATTATACAACTGCAGATGGAAAACAGACAAATGAGCATGGCGCGTGGGTCGTAAACGGAGTGCCTAAGCGCCAGGAAGAGGCGAAATAGAAGAATGAAACGATTCCTTAGCATCAGGAAGAAGTTAGCACTGTTTCTGGCAGTCCTGCTGATCAGTGGGAAACTGCTCCCGGTTTTCTTTCAGCTTCCCTGGAAGGCAGAAGCAGCCCAGCCGGGCGATACCATGATTGCATACGGTTCCGGTTTCCATCATTACTGTATCGATGGAACCGGAGCAAACCGGGCATTGATCGATGGCGATGAATATGTGTACATACTGCCGTCCGAGACACTTACAAGAGAAGAAATGGCCATCGTATTCTGGGGCATGCTGACGCTGCAGGCCAGCTTTGGCAATGTACCGCAGATCAATGCGGTGATCCAGAACATCAATGCCGGTGCATCCGCACAGGGTGTTCCGGCCATCTCAAACCTGGTCACAGAGGCAGATCTGAAACTTTTGATCCATTCGCCGTCCGTCCGCGGAAAATACCCGTGGCTGAAAACCGTGCTGGAAAAAGAAGAAACGTATCTGCAGCTGGCGGGCCTGCTGGGAGGCACGGCGCGCAGTGCAGGTGCAGATCCTCAGGCGGAAAAAGCTGATCTGCCTGCCGGTCTTCTGCCTGTGCAGCAGGAAAGCATGCAGGCAGAAGAAAATGCTGCAGAAGCCAGAAATGCCCGTGCATCTGGCGGTGGTGTCCCGTCTGTGCTGCAGGGACATACCCAGGCGGGAAATCCGCTGCAGCTGACCCCGGTGCAGGGCGCAGAACGCTCCGGGGAATATGTTCTGGCATTGGATCCGTCCGGGGCGGATG
The DNA here is from genome assembly GCF_003477935.1 of Clostridium sp. AF32-12BH. Classification (NCBI taxonomy): domain Bacteria; kingdom Bacillati; phylum Bacillota; class Clostridia; order Eubacteriales; family Clostridiaceae; genus Clostridium; species Clostridium sp. AF32-12BH. The sequence goes on from NZ_QUEH01000006.1 coordinate 58,885, forward strand.
CAGAATTTATCCGCAGTGTCCCGCTTAAATTTTCTTCCACGGGTGCAGAAGGTTCGTTTACCGCGCAGGTGCCTGGCGGCTGGGTATGCCAGAAGACAGATACCGAGATCCGGCTGACTAATACCGGCGGCGGGGCACTGTATCTGATGTTCGATGTCCGCGGAACACGGTATGCTTCCGGCGGCGGAATGTTTTCTTCGCCGGAAGAAGTGTATGAACAATGTCTGCAGATCTGGCGCTGCAGCCGCTGCTCCGGGACACACCGCCAGATGTACAATGGCTCCGCGCCGTTGTCTGCGCACCAGCGCCTGGCGTTTGTGGAAGTCAATGTTCCCCAGCTTTGTTACTATGCAGGAACGGGCGGAGCAGTTTCCGGCGGAACCGGGCAGGGCGGAGACATGGCTTTTGAGGTTTACCGTCATGAGGAAGACTGGACCTCCACCTATAATGTCCGCTTGAGAAAGTACGACCATGAAACCGGGAAACCGCTGGAGAATGCAGTATTTTCCCTCTATGAGCGGTTTGACGACAAAGAGGAGATCCATACAGACCGGGATAGTGCCGCGTATATCTATGCGGGAGGAGCACCCTATAAAAGCTTTCACAAAGACAGTCCGGTTTTGTGGGACGATTTCCGCTTTGTCTCTGCCATGATGACTGATGCGGCGGGAGAATCCGCCAAAACAGTCGAGCATGGTTATCATTACGATAAGACCTTCTGTGACGGTCATCCGGCACCGGTTTTTGTCTCGGTACCAGAAGAAGAGGAAAATGAAGAAACCGGAGAGATAGAAAACCAGGAGGAAATTGACGTGGCAAAGGAGGAAAACCGCCGCCTTGCGGCGCTCTGGCAGAATACATACCAGTCCTGTGAAACCTGGTCAGAAGGAGATTTTTCCGGTGTCCATTTTCACTGGCTTATGCCGGAGGTGGACATGGGAGAGATTGGAAATATTGCATCCAGTGGAGGAGAAGAAGGCGAAACGCCTTCAGCCGGTGCCACTGCCTCAGCAGGCGGAAGCAGATCATTTTCCGATTCTGGCTGCGAGGACGATACCCGGGAAACCTATGAGCGTTTTATTTCCCTGAAATACAGTTATGCCATTGCGGAAGACACAGCGCGGGAAGGCTACACCCTTCATGGAAATCACAGCGATGACCTCCCAATTGAAGTCATCATCACGGATGCGTCGGAACACGGAGCCAATGCGGACTTTGCAGGCATTTACAGCAACGAAATCCGGGTAAGTGACCACGCTGCTCCGGAACCGGCGAAAACGCTGCAAAAACTGCGGCAGCAGGCAGAAGAAGGCCGGATGGTTGCGGAGGTGGAAGCTCCGCTGGTGAAAAAAGAACAGAAATCATTCTGGCAGAAATTATTTTCCATATTTATCCCGGTATGGACCGATGAAGTGCAGCTGATCGACGACCGGAAAGCGGAAGAAAAACAGGGGGAATCCCCGGTTGCCGAAGCAACGGGATCGAATGCGAAAGCAACTGTGTCAGATGCAGAAGCGACAGTGGAAGCGAAGACGCCCGCAGCGGAGCAGGAAACCCTTATGCAAGATACAAAGATACGCATGCCAGCTGCGAAAATGTACACGGCAGTACAGAAGGCAACAGCATCGGATGTGGAGAACACAGAAAACACGAAAGACACAGAAAACACGGAGGACGCAGATCGTGTTTCTCAACAGTGGATCCTGAAACTCCAGTTCCCAGCTGACCAGACGGAAAATCCTGGGGCAGCAGCTGTCACGGAAGCAGCAGTAACAGCCACAGAGGTGGCAGTCACAACCTTAACCGGATCTTCCAAAAACGGCAGACGCGCAGCCTCTGCAGAAGGTGCAGATTGTTTCGTGGAGGCCTACAACCGGGGATTGAATGCTGTGAGCAGCGGAAGTGAGACGGATACAGGGCCATCAGATCAATACAGTCACTGCAACAATGCGGATCACGAAGAGGACTGGTGGCGGATCTACGATCACAGGACGGAAGGCGAACTTCACATCAACAAGCGCGATATGGACTTAAAAAGCGGTGAAAGCTGGGATTACGGTTCCTATGGAGACAGTCAGGGTGACGCAGTTTTAGAAGGCGCAGTGTATGGTCTGTTTGCAGCGGAAAACCTGGTGCATCCGGATGGAAAAACAGGAATCGTTTATCAAAAAGACGATCTGGTTGCTGTGACTTCCACAGACAAGAATGGAGATGCCTCGTTTCTTGCGTTCACGGAAGCGCCGGGGCAGTTTTATCAGTATGAAAGCGGACAGATCACGAACCGGCCGGGCGGCTGGAACCAGTCGGCACCTTCCAATCTGTATGACAGAAGCCAGACACTGGATGATTATACCGCAGACGGACAATATCTGAGAACCTATCCGGATTACCAGGCGGCGAATGGAAATTGCTGGATCGGCAGACCGCTTCTGATGGGCGAATACTACGTGAAAGAACTCAGCCGGTCAGAGGGATATGAACTGTCGGTCGGAAACCGGAAACATCCGTTCACGAATGCAGGACAGGATCTGAATGCTGCGGTATCAGCGGCAGCAGGTGATGGCTATGCAACGGTGACAAAGGGGCTCTATGCGCAGCAGCAGGTACAGGCTGGTGCGAGCGGCGCATACGGAGATCCGACGTTTCAGGAATTGTTTTTCGAGGTAAGCAGTGAAAAGAGCGGAGGTTTTGATCTGGCATTTTCCGGAATTCCGGCAGGAAGCAGACTGTATCGCCTGGACAAGACCGTAAAAACAAAACCGACGCAGGTTGGAACCGGTCGTTTCACAGAAGAAATCGAGACGGATGCCTGGGGGAATCCGGTCTATGTTACCGCGGAAGAGAAAGGACAGTATCCAAAGTATCGTGCGGATGGAACCATGCTTACCAGAGAGCGCCCGGTAAACCGGACGGTAACAGGGGCAGAATGCGCAGAAGAAAAGAAACTGGATACGTCCCGCTGCGAGGAACTGATGCAGCGTGCGGAAACCGGAATGGATGAAGCAGCGGTGCAGGAACGGCTGAGAAAAGCATTTACGCAGGCAGATACCGGATTTATTAAATATAAGCTGGAACTAATCCTGCGGGCGCATGGAAAGGGAACCCCAAAGCAGACTTCCGATGCCGGATCCCGCTATACGACTTTGGAGCAGCCGGTATATGATACCGGATTTGCAAGCGGAAGTCAGGTGCAGTATGGTGCACCTGTTATTACACTGCGCATCGCGCGTCAGAAAGAAAATGGCGAAGAAGCATCGGCAGGAGAAATTCTGGCTGCGCTGCTCGATTATTATCAGGAAAATGCGTATTACTCCTATGGTGGTGTGGACCGGATCGAAGAGATAGAAGATACGTTTCTTATCACGTTATATGCAGGCCGCGTCGGAAATCCGGAGAGTTTTTATGTGCCGGAGCGTGGAGACCGGAGTGCGGCATTTTATCTGCGGGTTCCTTTTGTACCGCAGGAGCATTCTGGTGCGCCCCGATATGTCTATGCAGTTTACACGGAAGCAGAAGAGGAAAACAGTTTTGGGGTATATACGGATTTTGCGGCGTCAGGAGGAGACGGAGCGGGAACTTTTGGACCACTCCGGGTATCGGCGCTTCTTGTCCCGGACGCAGCAATGGATGCAGATGGCAGTCTCATAACCCGTTGTGTTACAGAAAACGTGTATTACGAACCGGGCGAGATACCGCTTGACGCAGCAGGAAACCGGATTCCCAAAATCCAGTATATAGAAGAAACTGTGCCGGGTGAGACCCGGAAAAACTATGGAAACTGGACAGAGATCACTTCTAAGATACAGGAAAATGTCTGGCACGCAGAGAGCAGCTATACCGATTTTTACGGAGCAGTTCACCGGGATGACACGGCACAGCAGTATGAATTTAAGCTGGTGCTGCCTGGCGCGGAGCAGGTTGTGCTGACACAGGAGGATATGGCAGGGCTGACGGGAAACTGGAAGCCGGGCGATACCATGGGCGCAGCCGCTTATTATGAAACCGTGAAACGGGCATTTGTGCGTGCCAGCCTGGATTATAAAACCGGAATCGAGGGAGAGGAAAACAGCTTTGTGAAACGTGCGGAACTGGTGTATCCGGGGCAGGATGCCGTCTGGCAGGATGGCGCGGGAAGACCGGGAAGCGGGACTTTCGCGGCCCCGGTCTCGGTGGAAGAGCGGAGTATCCGCCAGCAGATCCGGATCAGCAAGACCATAGAAAAGACTTCTTACAATAATACAGATTCCTACGCAGATGTGCATGAAGACTGGTGGACGAAAACGTATGACAAAGCAGAAGCAATGGAAAATTTCCGCTTTAAAGTGTATCTGAAATCAAATCTTCAGAAGCTTTACCGCGCAGAAGACGGTACTGTGATCTGGCAGGACCGGAAAGGAAATGAACGGAATTTTGCCGGGCAAAAACAGGCGAATACTGCATTTCCGGAACTGGTAAACCAGATTGATACGAGAGTGCTGCATCGCACTGATCCGTTATATAAAAACTCAGACGATGCGGCAGTTTACAACGAGGCACTTTACGCGTATCAGGACGGAAAAATCCGGAAAGAGCCATCGTCTGGTTATACGGCACTTCTTGAGACAACAGAAGCACTGGTGGAAGACGGAAACCGGACACGCACGGTGAAACGCCCCAATTACGAGAAATTTTTTGATGCCATCGAAACCGCAAATCACGACAAGTGGGATGATGCGGCACCGACGTATACCAGCTGGCGCCCGATCGGCAATGCAGCCAACCATAGTGAAGACACCATCTGGAACACGAGGGTTTCGGACCGGGTACGGCAGTTCGCCATTACCTGGTATTTGGATGCTGAGATCGCGAAATTGGTCCAGCCGTCAGAGAGTGCCGCACCAGAGAGCACCATGTCGGAGACCGCTGCGTCAGGAAAACAGCAGCCGGAATACACGGCCAATCAGGGCAGTACGGGTTTTTCGGATGAAATTCTGGACTGTGGACTGCGGGAAGCCATCATAAAGGCGCAGAATTATTTAAAACCATTCTTTGCCTATGATCTGGATGAATTGTATGCGATTGCATGGGATACAGAAGCAAACGGTGGGACAGACCGGGATGCTACGACGGTATCCGTAGACATTCGAAACGAGTCCACAGGCGCTCGAAACGAATCCGCAGATGTTCAAAGCAAATCTGCAGATGTCCAAAGCAAATCCGCAAACGTCCAAGGCAAATCTGCAGATGTTCAAAACAAATCCGCAGATGTTCAAAACAAATTCGTAGATGTCCGAAACGAGTCTGGCGGGGCAGAATCGGAACTGGAATATTACGGGATTTCAGCGATGCTTCCATACGGAACCTATGTGGTTGTGGAGCAGCAGCCGAAATATGCAGATCTGGAAGATTTCAAAAACCGTCATTACGAGGTGGATAAACCCAAAGAAATTTCCCTGCCTGCCGTGTATACCGATGAAGCTGGCGCCCGGACTTCTCCCGGAAGGCTGGATCCGTTTTATCAGTACAAAGCGTCCTATACGGCAGCAGAACTGGAAAAACGTTATCACATCCGCTTCCTGGAAGAGTCCCATGTGATCCAGGCGCACAGCAACCGGGGCGATTACAAAATTTACAAATATGGAATGGAGATTGACCGGATCCAAAACGGAGTGCCGGTAAGTCCGGCTGTCGGTGATTATTTTGCATTGACACAGTCGGAATACCGGCCGTTTAAAAACTATTACAATGTACAGGATGACCGGGCTTCGGGCGCAGTGCCATATTATCTGAGTGAAGGACAGGCAGGTCGGAATCTTGTTTCTGCGGTATATCGTTACAGTTCCGTTTCGGAACAGTCCCAGATTGTGGATGACGTCTGGTATCCGGGCGGTACTGTCACAGAAGACAATGTGCCTGGAATTTATTACCGGGACCAGGTCGCAGCCATGCTGGGATCCCAGACAGCGTATGATGGTCGTTATGCATCTGCCCTGGTGCCGTATTCAGTGCTGGGTGCAGATACTTTGAAAAACACAATCCAGACAGCAGATTCAGGGGCAACAGTGCCTTTGGACAATACAGCAGACTTGGAGAAAGCAGCGCCTTTGGACAATACAGCAGATTCGATTTGTCTTGGATATGGAAATGTCCGCTTCCGAAACCGCCTCTATACGGCAAGGATCCGCCTGGAAAAACTGGATTCCGAAACCCATGAAAACATTTTGCATGATGGCGCCATATTCCGTATTTATGCGGCAAAGCGCGACGATGCGAAAGACGGGGAGGGAAAGGTCCTTTTTTATGAGGAAGATACGCAGATCGATGGGACAAAGGAATTTCTGACTGCCATGGGAGCAGCAGATATCCGCCCGGTTTTAAGAGGAAGAAGTCTCGGTGATCTGTATACCGGTGTTGTCCCGGCAGGGACTCCGGTATGCGACGAGTCCGAGCAGATCCTTCTGGGAGACCGGTTTGGCCTGGAAACTGGTGTTATGAAAGCCTTTGTTACTGTGCGGGATGGTCTTGTTCCGGCTCCGGATGGAAAAAATCAGGCGATGAAGACAGAGAAAATCTCTGCAGGGGAACAGATTGCAGGAAACATTGAAGTTGTCAGAAACAGCAAGACAGCACAGGAGTTGGAATATCAGCTGCAGACGGTCGGCTACCTGAATACACCACAGCCACTCTCCGCAGGTACGTATGTGCTGTGTGAGACAAAACCTCCGGCGGGCTATGTCCGTTCCAGGCCGGTAGCGCTGGAACTTTATTCTGACCAGGTGGCTTATTACCAGAATGGAAACCGGGACAAGCGGGTGCTTTCTGCCATTTACGAGGATCCGGCAGAAGAACAGACAACCTGGAAAACCAAGCCGCAGGATCAGATTCATACGGCGCGGGTATACCTGGAGAATGAACCAATCCGTCTGCAGGTGGAAAAACGTGCAGACTGTGCGGAAAATGAGGAGCCCGGTTATGCTGTCGGGGCAAAAATGACCTTGTTTGATGCCATTTCCCTGACTCCGTCCGGAGATTCCCAGGATTTCACCTATGAAGGTTTGGTGATCGAGCGCAATGATGCAGGGCATATTGAGCGTATGTATGTAAAAGAAGGTTACGGAGGGGAAAAAACGGAATTTCTTCCAGAGCGCGATGAGGAAGGACACCGGTATACGGTTACCTGGCCTGCCGGTACAGATCGTTATGGTGAGATAATCCAGGTGGAGGGAAACAGCTGGAATTCGCTTACCGTCATACGCCCGGATACGGATATCCTGTATTATGACCTGAGTGACCTGACGATCACCATTACACCAGAGACGGATGGCCGGGACGGACGTTATCAGGCTTTTGCCTGGAAGGGCGAGTCGAAATTTCTTGAATTTGCGGGAGGAGATCTGACAAAGATCAGCTATGATGAAAAGGATAAGGTCCTGACGCTGGATGAGGGAACCCATGTTTATCATCTGGGACGTGATGGAGCGCGGGATGCCCTGGTCGATCCGTATACCGGCATGGCATACGTCGTAAAGGATTTTGACGGAAACAACGGAAGCTGGGACCAGATCCGTGGAAAAGATGGAACCGGAGCCGGGAAAAAGCAGGTGCTTGTCTGGCCGGTCAATCTCCGGAAGGATGCGTACGGCAACATCATTGCGCGGGATAAGATCACGACATTCCGCGCGGCGCTTGCCGGGGACGGAGATCACACCTACCTGACCGGAAGCTGGAAATCGGAGCATGGAGAAGAAAGTCACCGGGAATCTACGCTTCACCAGAACAGCCGGGGACAAAATCGGAATGAGGAAATCCTTCTGGATGACAATAACGGACAGTTTAAAAAATCGATGAATCCGGTTTACGACCGTCATGGTCTGGTAATGTACTATCCGCAGAGTGAAGAAACATATGACAAGGCAGCAGAATTTTACGACCGGAATGGAGATTTTGTCCGTTCTCAGTTTTCGGATAATCTGGAAGCATATAACCATGCTGCATATGGAGTGCAGGAGCATGCGCAGCTTTTTGACGAAAACCAGACATTGCTGCACCGGCAGGGAGAAGCCTACGTGATGGAAAACACCTGGATTACTTCCGAAAAATATCCAAACGACCCATTTGCGGCGGATATGACAACGGGAAGTGCAGATGTTTTAGAGCGGGTCGCAGCAGGCTGCTATATTATGGAAGAATTGCAGGCACCGGAAGGTTTTGTAAAGGCACTTCCGGTTGGAATTCAGGTAGAGGAAAAAAGTGAAAACCAGACCGTGACCATGGTCGATCAGCCGACAAAGACCGAATTCTCAAAGACCGATGGTACAGAAACAAACTCTGCATTTGATTGTGGATATGTCGAAGGTGCCGTGCTTGGATTGTGGAAAACAGGCGATGCAGGCTCCGATACAGCAGAAAACGATAATGCAAAACTGGCAGTGGCTGAAGGCAAAAGCGCACCTGTGACTGTCTGGACCACAACCAGCCAGCCCCATTCTGTCACGCAGCTTCCGACGGGACGTTACTTTTGGAAGGAACTTGAGGTGCCATCCGGGTTTGTTTCGCATGACCCAATCGCGGTTACGGTGGCAGAACGTCCGGAACTTCAGAAATATGAAATGAAGGAGGATCACACGCGCGTTGAGGTAGAAAAATATTATCTGGAAAACGGAAAAGATCATGCAGAGGGAGAACAGTTCCTTGGCGGTGCCGGTTTCACCCTGTATCCGGCGCGCCTGGATGCAGCGGGGAATATCTGTTACAAAGATGGCGCACCGGAGTACGATCCCTCGTCTGTGATCGCGCACTGGGTTACGGATGACGGTACAACTTACCGCGATTTCCCGGATGCATTTGAAACTATGTATCTGGAACATGGAGCAAAGCCGGGAAGCAGCGTCATGTGGGATGCGGGGGAACATCTTTACCGGGCAGAATATGAGGCAGGGTACAAGAAAGAACTGTTAAAACCGACAGACCCAGAGCAGACCGTTTATGTATACCGGATGAAAAATGGAGCAAAGATCCGGATCGGTGTGACCAGAGAGCAGGATCTTTTTGCGGACCATCCGTTCCGTTTCGAGTATCAGTTTGACTGGCAGAAGCTGTCAGACGTAAACACACATGCCTGTACGTATCTGACCGTAGAAAACCGCCAGCGTTTTGATTACCTTCCGGCCGGAGGCAGTTATGTCCTGGTTGAAACGAAAGTACCGCCGGGGTTTGCGCGGGCAGGTGAGGTACTGATTACGGTAAACGATACGGGAGATGTACAGCTTTACCGTGTGGAGAACGAAGAGGGGACATTGCTGATCTCGAAAGTGTATGAGGATGGGGACAAAGAACTTGCCGGAGCCAGGCTGGCACTTTACCGTGCGAATGAAGAAGGCGGTCTGACAAAAAGCAACAGCTATCTGTTTGATTCCTGGATAAGCGGAAGTGATGGCCGGTACACGGAACTGGATGCCATCAACCGCAGAATCCCGCAAGGCTATGCGGAGGGCGATTTAAAACCGCACCGGATCCGGCGTCTGCCGGATGGCATATACTGGCTGACAGAGCAGAAAAGCCCGGATTACTACACAACCTTTCTCCCGGTAGAGATCGTGTATGAATGGCAGCCGGAGATCCGTGTTGTGCGTGTGAACGACCGGCCGGTGACCGGTACTTTAAAACTGGAAAAGACGGACTCTGCGGGACGGATGCTTGAAGGTGCAGTGTTTGAACTTGCGGCATACCGGGAAACAGAACGCCAGAAGCTGGTTCAGAAACTGGGACCCAAGAAAACGGAATATCGCGAAATGAACGGTCAGGAAACTGCAGATACACAATTGCAGCAGCCGGTATTCCGGCTCCGTCTGACGGCACCGGCTGAGCAGAAGAGTCTTCCTGTGGGAGAAACAGGGGCAGATGGCGCTATTCATCCGTTCTGGTATGAATTGCGTGAAGTGATCCCGCCGCCTGGCTATGCGCTGAATCCGGAAGTGATCCGGTGGCAATTTGAGCCGGATCTGGGAGTCGCATCTTACCCGTGGGGAGGAAGCGCACAGAAGCAGATCACGGTGACAGATCACAAAACCAGGATTGTGATAGCAAAGCTGGATGCGGATGCAATGTCTGCTCCGGATGGAACACGCAATGCCGGAGCAGGCATCAAAACGGATGCAGGAGCAATATCAGGTGCGAATACAATGACAGATGAAACTGCCAGGCAATATGAAATTTCCAGACGATATGAGATTTCCGGATTGGAAATACCGGATGTGGAAGAAATTCCGTCAGAATGGTTTCTTGTGGGAGCCCGACTGGCTGTTTATGAAATCACCGGAAAAAAAGAAGATGGAACGCCGGTCTATAATCCGGATGCACCGCTGATCAGCTGGATTACCCAAAAGAAAACACCGTGGCATGCAGTGGAAGGATTGACCGCGGGAAAAGAATATCTTTTGATTGAAGAAAAATCACCGGAAGGTTACGAGTGCTTTGAACCGGTCTGCTTTCAAATCTCGGAAGATGGCAGCCGGATTGTCCGTGCAGATCAGGCAAAGATCTGGAATGGAACGGGTCTGATCGTGGTGGACCGGAAAATACCGAAAGAAGACATACCGGAAACACCAGAGCCGGACAAGCCGAAACCGGAAGAAGAGAAAACGCCGGGAGGTGGCAGTTCAGAGTATGAGAACCCCAAAATCCAGCCGGTTCTTCGCATCGGAAAAATTCTTGCATGGTATCAGCCGTTGCCACCAGACGGTGCGGGCTGGCTGTATTTAGGACCAGATGGCCGGTGGAAGATCCGTCTTCCGCGTCTGGGAGATGAACGGAAACCCTGCTTTTTCGGTGCGCTGCTTCTGTTGTCTGCAGCCGGTCTGTATGCTGTGAACAGGAAGAATAAGGATCGAAAACACGTGCAAAAACAGAAAAATCAAAACGGGCAGGAAAAATAGCAGGGAAAATCCAAAGCAGAAAAGCAAAATCAAAGGGCGAAAAGGTTTGGCAGTCCTTTTCGCCCTTTGATTTTGGGAATGGTAGGTATACAAAATAAAAGAAAATGTTTTAGGGGGGCCGGGCAGTTTCGGGCTGCCCGGTATGAGTATGAAAAAGCTTTGTAATTTCAAGTTTTCACTTGAAACAAAGGTTCCATTACCCTTTCGGATAATGTACTTAGAGTATAGAAAAGAATTGTGACCAAACTGTGTCGCTACCATAAAAAAAATATAAACATAATAAAAAATAAAAAAACCCTTTCAAAAACCTCCTGGATTGTATATAATAAGAGAGATTAGAACGAAAATTGTGCTCTTTGCGCATATTCATAGATAGCTGCTCACGTATGTGTGAACAGCAGTGACAGAACTGGGAAACAAGGCAGCTGTGGCGAATACACAGTTGTGAGAAGAGAAACATCAGGAGGAAATTTATGTTAGTATCCAACGATATCGGAATCGATTTAGGTACGGCGAGCATTCTGGTATATATCAAAGGCAAAGGCGTTGTCCTGAAAGAGCCTTCCGTAGTAGCGATTGACCGTGATTCCAACAAGATCATGGCGATCGGCGAGGAAGCGCGCCTGATGATCGGAAGAACCCCGGGCAATATCATTGCCGTAAGACCGCTGCGTCAGGGCGTTATTTCTGATTATACCGTTACTGAGAAAATGTTAAAATATTTCATCAACAAAGCCGTTGGCAAGCGTACCCTGCGCAAACCGCGCATCGCAGTCTGCATCCCGAGTGGTGCGACCGAAGTAGAGAAGAAGGCAGTGGAAGACGCTACCTATCAGGCAGGGGCACGTGAAGTATCCATTATCGAGGAGCCGGTTGCAGCAGCGATCGGTGCCGGAATTGATATTTCCAAAGCCTGCGGAAACATGATCGTAGATATCGGAGGCGGTACTGCAGATATCGCAGTCATCTCTCTGGGCGGAACCGTAGTAAGCACCTCCATCAAGATCGCCGGAGACGATTTCGATGAAGCGTTAGTCCGTTACATGAGAAAGAAACACAATCTGCTCATCGGTGAGAGAACCGCAGAGGAAATCAAGATCAACATTGGTTCCGCATACCGCAGACCAGAGGTTTTAAAAATGGAGGTTCGCGGACGTAACCTGGTTACCGGACTTCCGAAGACCATTGAGGTTACTTCCGAGGAAACCCTGGAAGCACTGCGCGAGCCGGCTATGCAGATCGTAGATGCTGTTCACAATGTCCTGGAGAGAACTCCTCCGGAACTTGCAGCTGATATTTTTGACCGCGGTATCGTTATGACCGGCGGTGGTTCCCTGTTAAACGGTCTCGATCAGCTGATCGAAGAGAAAACCGGCATCACCACTATGGTAGCGGAAGATCCGTTGACTGCCGTGGCAATCGGAACCGGTAAGTTCATCGAATTCCAGCATGGAGACAAAAAAGAGCAGGAATTCAACTAACAGATCGAAAGGGTCTCGTGTCCATCGCGGACGCGGGCCTTTTCTTGTTTCATAGGAAAGTGCGTCCTATGAAACAAAAACGCTCCGCGGGGATGCGCACTCGGCGCAAGGGTGGATGGTTGCTTCGGCAACCGCGCCTCGGCGCGAGAATGTGCTAAGGCACATTCTTTCTTGTTTCACAGGAGATTTCCCCAACAATAGCAAGGATTCTCCCATCCTCTACAGGTGGCGAGATGAATTACCAACAGGAAACTTAACGGCAGTGGTGGGCGGAGATAAATCGGTATCCCCCACTGACAAGAGGCAAATCATAGTCAGTCTCCGTGAAATGATCGACTGTGGATTGAAAAACAGCAAGAAACACCGATTATGCGGGAGGATACAGGAGAAACAAAAAATGGCGACAGTAAGCGGATATGTGGAACGAATCAAATATCGCAACGAAGAAAATGGATACTCCATTCTGGATGTCAGCGCGGACGGACTGGATTATGTCCTGGTGGGAACCTTTCCTTATATCAGTGAAGGAGATTTTATCGAGGCAACCGGACGTGAAGTGGAACATCCGATCTACGGTGAGCAGATCCAGGTAGAATCCTATGAACTGAAAGCACCGGAAGATACGGCATCCATGGAACGCTATCTGGGTTCCGGAGCCATCCGCGGTGTGGGAACTGCCCTGGCAGCGCGCATTGTGCGCCGTTTTAAGGCAGATACGTTCCGCATCATCGAGGAAGAGCCGGAGCGGCTGGCAGAGGTAAAAGGAATCAGTGAAAAAATGGCACGTGCGATTTCGGAGCAGATGGAGTCGAAAAAAGAAATGCGCCAGGCTATGATGTTTCTGCAGGACTATGGTATTTCCATGAATCTTGCCCTAAAAATCTATAATGAATACGGTTCCCGCATGTACGGCATCATCAAAGAAAACCCGTACCGCCTGGCAGATGATATCCAGGGAGTCGGTTTCAAGATGGCAGACGAGATCGCTCAGAAAGTTGGCATTTTCACCGATTCCGATTTCCGTATCCGCAGCGGCATTTACTATACCCTCTTACAGTCTGTGACAAACGGACACACCTACCTGCCGCAGGAGGAATTGCTGGCAGCAGCGTCGGAACTGCTGCATGTAGATCCGTCTGTTATGGAAAAACATCTGACCGATCTTCAGATAGAAAAGAAGATCGTGGTGAAGGTGGATGAGGAGCATTCAGCAGCACCGAGCCGTCATGTTTACGCATCCCAGTATTACTACACGGAACTTAATACTGCCCGTATGCTTCACGATTTAAACCTGCGCGGTTCCGAGCCGGAGACAGAGATCCGCAAAAAATTGGAAGTCATCTGCGCGGAGGAGAAAATCGAGCCGGATGAACTTCAGATCCGTGCAGTCATCGAGGCAGTCAACAGTGGTCTCCTGATCATCACCGGTGGTCCGGGTACCGGTAAAACAACCACGATCAATACCATCATCCGTTATTTCGAGCAGGAGGAGATGGAAATCCTGCTGGCGGCTCCGACCGGCCGCGCAGCCAAGCGCATGACCGAGGCGACGGGGTATGAAGCGCGGACCATCCACCGCCTTCTCGAACTGACCGGGGTTCCGTCGGACGATAAAGATACTTCCGGCATGCATTTTGAGCGAAATGAAGAAAATCCGCTGGAAGCCGATGCCATCATCATAGATGAAATGTCTATGGTAGATATTTATCTGATGCATGCACTGCTTCGCGCGGTGAACCCGGGAACCAGGCTGATCCTTGTGGGCGATATCAATCAGCTCCCAAGCGTCGGTCCGGGCAATGTCCTGCGCGACATGATCGCATCTGGGGCGTTCAATGTGGTGCAGCTGACCCGGATCTTCCGTCAGGCGGCAGAGAGCGATATTATCGTCAACGCCCATAAGATCAACGATGGCGAGCAGATCCCGCTTGGAAAGCGCAGCAAAGATTTTCTGTTCATCCGCCGGGAACACCCCGACGCAATCATCAGCGCCATGCTGACGCTGGTGCGCGAAAAACTTCCGAACTATGTTCATGCTGATATGTTCGATATTCAGATCATGACACCCATGCGCAAAGGTGCGCTTGGCGTGGAACGGTTAAATACCATTCTCCAGAGCTTTCTGAATCCGAAAGATCCATCGAAACCGGAAAAGGAAGTGAACGGTACGATCTACCGGGTGGGCGATAAGGTCATGCAGATCAAAAACAACTACCAGATCGAGTGGGAGACCCGCAACAAATATGGGATTCCGATCGATTCCGGAGCAGGCGTGTTCAATGGCGACATTGGCATCATCCGCGAGATCAATACGTTTGCGGAAGAACTGACAGTGGAGTTTGATGAAGGGAAAATGGTAGACTACAGCTTTAAACAGCTGGAGGAACTGGAGCTGGCTTACGCCATCACGATCCACAAATCACAGGGAAGTGAATACCCGGCAGTGGTCATTCCGGTCTATTCCGGTCCTCGCATGTTAATGACAAGAAACTTAATCTACACAGCGGTGACCCGTGCCCGTGCTTGCGTCTGCCTGGTTGGCATCCCGGAAATGCTGCAGACCATGGTCGACAATGTCGTGGAGCAGCGCCGCTATACTGGCTTGAAAATCAGAATCCAGGAGGTCATGCAATCGGAATTATAAAATCACCCACAAAATTATCTGAAAAGGTGGCCAAAAAACCGCTTGTAGAATCATCTGCAAAGGTGACCCAAAAACCGCCTGTAGAATCATCTGCAAACATAACTGCAAAATTGCCCTTGAAATTATCTCTCCAGGAAAATCTCCTCCAGCTTCTCTTTCCGCGCCGATGTCCGGTGTGCGGACAGATCGTTCTGCCGGAAGGCGCGCTGATCTGCGCAGGCTGTGTGCGAAAACTGCATTTTATCCGGCAGCCATCCTGCAAAAAATGTGGAGCAGAACTCATCAGTGACCGGGAGGAATATTGTCCGGAATGCAAACGGCATCAACGGAGTTTTGAGTCCGGCGTTGCCCTGATCCGCTACAATGACGCGGCGCAGAAATCCATGGCGGCGGTCAAATATAAAAACCGGCGGGAATATCTGGATTTTTACGCAGAGGCCATCGTCCGGCGATATGGATATTTCTTTGCAAGACACAAAGATGCGGTTCTGGTGCCGGTTCCGGTACATCCGGCCCGACTGCGCAGCCGCGGCTTCAACCAGGCGGGGGAGCTGGCGGTGCGTCTTGGACGTCTGAGTGGACTTTCTGTAAATGAGACAATGCTGGTCCGCACCCGGAAAACGGCTCCGCAGAAAGAGCTTGGACCGGAAGAACGCCTGCGGAATCTGCGCAAAGCATTTGCGGTGCGGGAAGGCAGATCGTCTGGTCTCTTACAAAAGCTTGTCATCCGGTCTTCGGCAGTCAGACAGCTGTCTGCCTGGCACTCATGCACCGCACTGCCCGCAACTGTCATCCTCGTCGATGACATCTACACCACCGGCAGCACCATCGAAGCCTGCACACGGGTACTAAAAGAAGCAGGAGTCCGGCAGGTATATTTTGTATCCATCTGCATTGGCGGAGGTGTCTGACCGGAAAAAATAAAAATCCAGCAAAAAATAAAGAAAAAGATTGACGCATGGACATCGTTATGCTATAGTGATATGGCGAATGGAAGAGCTTAGGTCTTTTTTTTATGCTCAAAATTAGCTTACGGGCTGACAAGACACAAAAGAAAGGCTGAAAAAACAACGAAAAATCAAGTGGAGGTGGAAGTCGTGCGCACAAAGATTACACTGGCATGTACAGAATGTAAACAGCGGAACTACAACATGACGAAGGATAAAAAGACACATCCGGATCGCATGGAGACCAAAAAATATTGTAGATTCTGCAAAACTCATACTTTACACAAAGAAACAAAGTAAGGAGTGTGAACTATGGGAGAAACTACAGGCACTGAGAAGGCTCCGAAGACGAGCTTTTTCAAGGGTTTAAAAGCTGAGTTCAACAAAATCGTATGGCCTGACCAGGAAACCGTTGGCAAGCAGACAGTTGCTGTAGTAGCGGTTACCGCTGCGCTGGGAATTATCATCGCAATCCTGGATTTCATTATCAAATGGGGCCTCAGCTTCATTATTTAATTAAGGCGAGGGTGATAAGATGTCAGAAGCAAAGTGGTATGTAGTTCATACCTATTCGGGCTACGAGAACAAAGTAAAAGTTGACATTGAGAAAACCATTGAGAACCGTAACCTTCAGGATCAGATCCTCGAAGTTTCCGTTCCGATGCTCGAAGTCGCAGAACTCAAAAACGGCGTGGAGAAGCTTGCGGACAAGAAAATGTTCCCGGGCTACGTGCTCATCCACATGATCATGAATGATGATACCTGGTATGTAGTACGCAACACCCGCGGCGTGACCGGCTTTGTCGGACCGGGCTCCAAGCCTGTTCCGTTAAGCGATGATGAGATGGAGAGCCTCGGCTTTGGAAAGACTGAAGTTGCTCTGGACTATGCAGTTGGCGATACCATTGTGGTAACAGCCGGCGCATGGAAAGACACGATCGGTGCCGTTAAGTCGATCAATGAAAGTAAGCACACTCTTACGATCAATGTCGAAATGTTCGGCCGTGAAACACCGGTTGAACTCAATTTCACAGAAGTGAAACACATGTAACAACGAAAAGGGACCGGCGAGGCCGGTTCGTGGGAGGGACACCCCCGACAATACCACATTATTAGGAGGTCATTATCATGGCAAAGAAAGTAACTGGTTACATCAAATTACAGATTCCGGCAGGCAAGGCTACTCCTGCTCCGCCAGTTGGTCCGGCACTCGGTCAGCACGGCGTTAATATCGTACAGTTCACCAAGGAGTTCAACGCAAGAACTGCAGATCAGGGCGATCTGATCATCCCGGTTGTTATTACCGTATACGCAGACAGAAGCTTCAGCTTCGTAACCAAGACTCCGCCGGCAGCTGTTCTGTTAAAGAAAGCCTGCAAGATCAAATCCGGTTCCGCAACCCCGAACAAGACCAAAGTTGCTACCATCTCCAAGGCAGATCTTCAGAAGATCGCTGAGACCAAGATGCCTGACTTAAACGCAGCAAGTCTGGAAGCAGCTATGAGCATGATTGCAGGTACTGCAAGAAGCATGGGTATCACTGTTGAGGAGTAATTCTTCATACAGAACTGAGATGAAACTTTAAATACGTGGGAGGGAACATCCCCGACAATACCACTAGGAGGTTATTTTATTATGAAACATGGAAAGAGATACGTAGAAGCGGCTAAAGCAGTAGACCGCGCTACTCTTTATGATGCAGCAGACGCTATCGCACTTGTTAAGAAGACTGCTGTAGCTAAATTTGATGAAACCATTGAGGCTCATATCAGAACCGGTTGTGACGGACGTCACGCTGACCAGCAGATCCGTGGTGCAGTAGTTCTGCCGCACGGAACTGGTAAAGTTACCAGAATCCTTGTTTTCGCTAAGGGCGTAAAGGCTGACGAGGCTCAGGCTGCAGGCGCAGATTTCGTAGGCGCTGAGGAGCTGATCCCGAAGATCCAGAACGAGGGTTGGTTAGATTTCGATGTAGTTGTAGCTACCCCGGATATGATGGGTGTTGTTGGTCGTCTGGGTCGTGTACTTGGACCGAAGGGCTTAATGCCAAACCCGAAGGCTGGTACCGTAACCATGGACGTAACCAAAGCTATCAACGATATCAAAGCTGGTAAGATCGAGTACAGACTTGATAAAACCAACATCATCCACGTGCCAGTGGGTAAAGCTTCTTTCACTGAGGAGCAGTTAGCGGACAACTTCCAGACGCTTATGGATGCAATCAACAAAGCAAAACCGGCTACCTTAAAGGGTGCTTACATTAAGAGCGCAACCCTGACCTCTACCATGGGCCCGGGCGTTAAGCTGAACGTAGTTAAGCTGATGGCTTAATCGGATTTTGTAAAAAACTGATTGACAATCCGAATATAGTATGTTATCATACACAAGTATTGACTGCCGAAGACAGTAGGTGCCGCAAGGCGTAAGGTTACAGCCGCCTACCGAGGAACGTACAATTTGTATTTATGACGAATTTGTAGAGCCCCTCTGTCTGACAGTGGGGCTTTTCCTTGCAGTCTCCAGTTATATAATAAAACAGGAGGAAGACATTCATGGCTAAAGTTGAGTTAAAACAGCCTATCGTAGCTGAGATCTCCGAGCTGTTAAACGGCGCTGCATCCGCAGTAGTAGTAGACTATCGTGGTCTTACTGTTGCTCAGGATACCGAGCTGCGTAAGCAGTTAAGAGAAGCTGGTGTTGCTTACAAAGTATATAAGAACACCATGATCAAGCGTGCAGCTGAGGGTACCGATTTTGCAGCTCTGGATCCGGATTTAGAAGGACCGACCGCAATCGCTGTATCTAAGGACGACGCTACAGCTCCGGCAAGAATCCTGGCTGAGTTTGCTAAGAAAGCAGACAAGCTGGAAATCAAAGCTGGTGTTATTGAAGGTACTTACTATGATCAGAAGGGTATGCAGGTTATCGCAACCATCCCGTCCAGAGAAGTACTTCTCGGAAGATTGCTGGGCAGCATCCAGTCTCCGATCACCAACTTCGCTCGTGTGCTTAATCAGATCGCTGAGAAGCAGGGCGAGAGCGCTGAGGCTTAATTTGTTGACAGACCGGCAGTTTGCCGCATGATCATCCGAACTAAGTTTAAGCAATTCGATGAAAATCGAACCACAATGATTGATTCAGAAATATAATTATTTTAATGGAGGAAATTAAAATGGCAAAGTTAACCACTGCAGAGTTTATCGAAGCTATCAAAGAGTTATCCGTATTAGAGCTGAACGAGCTGGTAAAGGCTTGTGAGGAAGAGTTTGGCGTATCCGCAGCAGCAGGCGTTGTAGTTGCAGCAGCAGCTGGCGCAGGCGAGGCAGCTGAGGAGAAGACCGAGTTCGACGTAGAGCTGACCGAGGTTGGCCCGAACAAGGTTAAAGTTATCAAGGTTGTACGTGAAGCTACCGGTCTTGGTCTGAAAGAGGCTAAGGACGTAGTTGACGGTGCTCCGAAGGTCCTGAAAGAGGGCGCTTCTAAGGAAGAGGCTGAGGACATCAAGGCTAAACTTGAGGCTGAGGGCGCAAAAGTTACCCTGAAGTAATAAAAACTCAACTAGAGCTTAAACCCCGGGATCCGCAAGGATTTCCGGGGTTTTGTTGTTATATGAAAATTCTGTATGAAACACATAAAAAAATACCCGGAACTCCTTGACGGAATTCCGGGTATTTCATTTTCTAGGTGGTAGATTATTAAGCTACAACGTGAACGTTAACAGCCTGAAGACCACGGTTGCCCTCAGCGGTATCGAAGGTAACTTTCTGGCCATCCTCTAAGGTCTTGTAGCCGTCAGCTACGATACCGGAGAAGTGTACGAATACTTCCTCGCCAGTCTCATCGTTGGTGATGAAGCCATAACCCTTAGTAGCGTTGAACCATTTAACTGTACCGTTATTCATTGTGGTACCTCCTATAAAAATTAAAATTTGTATTTTCGTATGAAACAAAAATCACATATTTTTGTAAATCTGGAATGTACTTCTTGACTTACAAAAATATGTGAATCAAAAGCTCATATCAAAATACACTGTGAGTTTACCACCCAACCCCCAATCTGTCAAGCAATTTTGGCATTTCTTGACATAGTAAAGTGATAGGAGAAAAATAGGATTATCCATGTGATTTGATGCTGCAGACACTGGGAAACAGATTTGTGTGATGGGTGCGTGGCCGGGGAAAGTAGCCGGCCGCGCACACTATGCCAAACCAAAATAGGGAAAAGATGTCATAAGAATAAAAACAGTTAAGCAAACGGTTTATTTAAGTCAGAAAGCCAGGCTTTCATAGGTCCGGAAAGCCATTTGTTCCGGTGATAAAGTGTCTGCAGGAAGATCCCGGTGCCGGAAACTTTATAATCCAGAGGAACAAGAACGTCTGCAGCCGAATGCTGCCTGACGATCAGCTCAGGGACCAAAATCATAGCATTCATGGGGCTGCGTGAATCCGGTGTTTCTGCGCTATTCTGAGCCCCCAGGGAAGCATTTGCCGCAACATAAAGGGCGAGTCCCGGATCAAAAATGTTCACCTGTCGGAAAAACGTAAAATCAAATGATTCATGACCGGATTCAAAATAGCCGGTACGAATAAGCGGATAAAGCGAAAGATCCTCTGGAGCCAAACCATGCCGTCCGGCCAGGGGATGTTCTTTGCTGACATAGAGACAGAGCAGCACCGGCTGATCTTCCCCGGCATGGATCAGGTCTTCGCCGGTGTACCGGGTATCCAGAGTCAGTGCAAGATCCACTTCATTGTGCCGAAGCCGGGAAAGCAACTGCTCTGGATCCGGAATTGTTTCGGTGTGAAGATTTACCTGTGGATATTTTTGTAGATACTGTGCAATTTGCGCACTGATTCGTGGTCCGGCGAGCGGACTGAAAATTCCAAGCCGCAGAGAACCGGAAACGGTGGAGGTATCCTGTTTCCCGACCAGAAGAGCATCTTCCGACATGCGGACAATGGCAGCTGCGTAGGATAAGAACTCCTGACCCGTCTGGGTGATGCGGATCTGCTTGCCTACGCGTTCGTAAAGCTGTGTGCCTAACTCCTGCTCAAGCTGCTGCATCTGCATGGTAACGGTAGACTGGGCATACCCCAGAACTTTTGCAGCTTTCGAGAGACTTTGGGTCTCAGCCACTTTGGTAAATGTAATCAGGTTTCTAATTTCCATGAAATACTTTCTATTATCGGAATTAATGAAGCATATTAAAAATACTTCAAAATATTTGACATGACTATTGTAGCGCGTATCCTGTAAAAAGGCAAGCGCAGTTTTGCAATTACGGAACATAATTTTGCAAAAACCAGATATATATGAAATAGAAAGCGGGAGAGGGGAAAACGATGAGCAAACCGAAATGGAAAATCCGCACGTTGAGCCTGCTTCTTCTGGCGGTGATTCTGGCAGATGGGGCTCTGACCGGCGCAGCTTTTGCAGTTGCACAGCATGCTGCATATCCAGAACGTGTGGGACGGGCATACGCCGGAAATCAACTGGAAATTCCTGCGGTCCGACAGGTTGCTGCATTCGTGCCAGAGCAACACGACTCTTCCGTTCCCCAGGTCGCCCTCACGTTCGATGATGGCCCTCACCAGACCTGTACGCCGAAATTGTTGGATGGCCTGAAACAGCGCGGTATAAAAGCAACTTTTTTTCTGATGGGGGAAAATATTGCCGGAAAAGAAGAACTGGTACAACGGATGCAGGAAGAGGGACATCTGATCGGCAATCACAGCTACCGTCATATCCAGATGACAAAGGAGGGGGCAGAGCAGGCCTGTGCCGAGATAGAGCAGACGGAGCAGCTGATCCAGTCCATCACCGGAAAACGTCCGGAATATCTGCGGCCGCCTTACGGAGCCTGGAATGAGCAGTTGGAATGCCGTGTAAATCTGACCACGGTACTCTGGAACGTGGATTCCCTGGACTGGAAGTTCCAGAACACCAGACGGATCGTGCGGCGGGTCGAAAAAGATGTAAAAGATGGCGATATCATTCTCATGCATGATATTTTTCCTACGTCAGTAGAAGCAGCACTGCAGATTGTTGATGATCTGCAGAAACGGGGTTACGAATTTGTGACCGTGGAAGAACTTCTGGTAGACTGAATCCGGGTTGACTGGGCAATCGGCGTGGATTATACTAGAAAAAGCACAAATGTTCGCAAAAGGCAGCACCACAAAAACAGCGCCCCAAAGCAGTGTTGCAAAGGCAGCACTTCAAAAACAGTGCCCCAAATGCAATATCAAAAAACGAAGCGCATAAACCTCAAAAGCATCAATAGCAGGTTCAGCGGAATCGATTCAGCATAAAAATGAAAACTATACACACCGACAGGAAGGAAACATACACATGGATTTGTTTGACTATATGAGAGCGAGCACCCAGGAGCAGGAATCGCCCCTGGCGTCCCGCATGCGCCCCACCACCCTGGATGAGGTGGTCGGGCAGAAGCACATCATCGGAAAGGACAAGCTGCTTTACCGTGCCATCAAGGCAGACCAGCTTGGCTCCATCATTTTTTACGGACCGCCGGGAACCGGAAAGACGACGCTGGCAAAGGTTATCGCCAACACCACTAGCGCGAGTTTCCGCCAGATCAATGCCACGGTGGCGGGTAAAAAAGACATGGAGGATGTCGTAAAAGAGGCAAAAGATGCCCTCGGGATGTACGGAAAAAAGACGATCCTTTTTGTCGATGAGATCCATCGCTTCAACAAGAGCCAGCAGGATTATTTGCTTCCCTACGTGGAGGATGGGACCCTGATCCTCATCGGAGCGACCACGGAGAATCCTTATTTTGAGGTAAATGGGGCACTTTTGTCCCGTTCCCGGATTTTCGAACTGAAAGCACTGGAAAAGGACGATGTAAAAGAACTGATCCTGCGTGCTGTACACGATGAGAAAAAAGGCATGGGAAGTTACCACGCTGTGATCGATGACGATGCTGCTGATTTCCTGGCGGATGTCTCCGGCGGGGATGCCCGCGCCGCGCTCAATGCGGTAGAACTTGGTGTTCTCACAACAGAGCGCAGTCCGGCAGATGGCCTGATCCACATTACGCTGGAGGTGGCACAGGAGTGCATCCAGAAACGGGCGGTGCGCTACGACAAAGATGGGGATAACCATTACGACACCATTTCCGCCTTTATCAAGAGCATGCGCGGCTCGGATCCGGATGCTGCAGTCTATTATCTGGCGCGGATGCTGTATGCGGGGGAAGATATCAAATTCATTGCCCGCCGCATTATGATCTGTGCTTCAGAAGACGTGGGCAATGCAGATCCGCAGGCACTGACTGTGGCAGTCAGCGCGGCGCAGGCTGTGGAGCGCATTGGTATGCCGGAGGCGCAGATCATCCTGTCCCAGGCTGTGACGTATGTGGCGACCGCACCGAAATCCAATTCCGCGTGCAATGCCATTTTCGAGGCCATGAGTGCCGTGAAAAACCAGCGTTCCATGCCGGTTCCGGTACATCTGCAGGATTCCCATTATGGCGGTTCTGCAAAACTGGGTCACGGGATCGGCTACAAATACGCACACGACTATCCGAACCACTATGTAAAACAACAGTATCTGCCGGATGGCATGGAAGGAAGCGTCTTCTATCGCCCATCTGGAAATGGTTACGAGTCGAAAATTGACGAACATATGCGATTTTTGCGGGAATCGGTCCAGAAGGAAGACAATTCCAGATAAAATAAATCTTTCTTTTTTCAGGAGAATCCATTATAATAAATACGTACGCGGGGACAGCGCCATGCCGTCTCCGCATCATTGAAAAATGGCTGGCGGTGTACCTGGTGCACCGGTTCAGTACGAATCCATTATTCCAAAGTTCTTAGAAGATATCTGCCGCTTTAGGAGATATCTATCAATTTATATTTTATATCCCACCTAGATAAAAGTTCAGAATGGAGAAAATGTATGCGAGAAAAATTACAGACATTACCCGTTGCCATGTTGAAGGAAATGGCAAAAGAACAGGGCATAAAAGGAGCAACTTCCATGAGGAAGGCAGAGCTGATCGAAGCACTTTGCAATGCGGTCGGGACAGTGGAAGAGCCGACAGGGACGACTGCGAAGGAACAGCCAGGAGAGCCGAACAGGGTGTTGGGGAAAGAACAGTCTGCAAGACCAACCGGTACAGCGGTGAAAGAACAATCCGCAGAGCAGGCAAGACAGTCTGCGCAAGAAAAACTTGCAGAGCCGAACAAGGCATTTTCGAAAGAGCAGTCGACAGAAGCGGCCGGGGCAGCTGCAAAAGAGCAGCCGACAGAAGTGGCCGGGGCAGCTATGAAGGGACAGCTGCGCCGCTATTCTTACCAGAATCGTCCGCAAAATGGCCGCAGCGGCATGGTGAGACGGAACGGGGAGCAATCTTACCAGAACCGTCAGGAGCAGAGCAGCGAGCAGACCTACCAGCCGCGCCAGAGCCGCCAGGAGCAGAGCAGCGAGCAGACCTATCAGCCGCGCCAGAGCCGCCAGGAGCAGAGCAGCGAGCAGACTTATCAGCCGCGCCAGATCCGCCAGACTCAGAATACGGACCAGACCAACGACCAGACCAACGATCAGTCATACCAGAATACGCGTGATGAGGAAAATGAAAAGCAGCAGGAAGGCGTAGACAGCGGGGTACCGGCAAGCGGCATCCTGGAGGTTATGCCGGACGGCTTCGGCTTTATCCGCTGCGAGAATTTCCTTCCGGGCGAGAACGATGTGTATGTTTCCCCGACCCAGATCCGGCGGTTTGGCTTAAAGACCGGAGATATCATCAACGGAATCCGCCGTGTGAAAACCTCAAATGAGAAGTTTGCAGCACTGTTGTACATTCGCAACGTCAACGGCTATCCGGTCAGCGCGCTGGAGCGCCGCCCGAACTTTGAAGATCTGACTCCGATCTTCCCAAACAGCCGTCTGCATATGGAAACCGCGGGAAAGAGCAGCACCGCCATGCGTGTGCTCGATCTTCTTGCACCGATCGGTAAAGGTCAGCGAGGCATGATCGTGTCTCCGCCAAAAGCCGGTAAGACCACTCTCTTAAAGCAGGTGGCGCAGGCAGTGACCACCAACCATCCGGACATGCATATGATCATTCTCCTGATTGATGAACGCCCGGAGGAGGTTACGGACATCAAGGAGTCCGTGGTAGGCAACAATGTGGAGGTAATCTACTCCACCTTCGATGAGCTTCCGGAGCGCCATAAGCGTGTTTCCGAGATGGTGATCGAGCGCGCAAAACGTCTGGTAGAGCACGGACGCGATGTCATCATTCTCTTAGACAGCATTACCCGTCTGGCAAGAGCCTACAACCTGGTAGTTCCGCCGAGCGGACGTACGCTTTCCGGCGGTCTTGACCCGGCAGCCCTGCATATGCCGAAGCGTTTCTTCGGCGCAGCCCGCAACATGCGTGAGGGCGGCAGCCTGACCATTCTTGCCACGGCACTGGTCGATACCGGAAGCCGCATGGACGATGTCATCTACGAGGAGTTCAAGGGCACCGGCAACATGGAGCTGGTATTAGACCGCAAGCTCTCCGAAAAACGCATCTTCCCGGCAATCGATATCTTAAAGTCCGGCACCCGCCGCGATGACCTGCTCTTAAGCCGTGATGAAGCCGAGGCGGTGGATATTGTGCGCAAGGCAACCAACAGCTTAAAACCAGAGGATTCCGTGGAGCGCATCCTGGATCTGTTCGCGCAGACCCGCAGCAACCGCGAGTTTGTGGAAGTGGCGAAGAAACGCCGGATGTTCTAAAAAATTCGAAAAAACGGCGAAGAAGCACCGGATGTTCTGGGAAATTCGCAGAAGCGGAAAAGAAATGCCGGATGTTCTGGGAAATTCGCAGAAGTGGAAAAGAATCCACGGCGAAAATATCTCGAAAATCGTAGAAAATATGCTTGCCAAGCCTATATTTCTATGATACAATTATGGAGCTGTTTATAGATGTGGCGTGATTTTAACGGTACAAACGAGACCGTTAGACGATCACAGTACTATATAATTGAGAAAGTGAAGAGGTGAAAATCATGAGAGAAGGAATCCATCCAGCTTATTATCAGGCTAAGGTTACCTGCAACTGCGGCAACGAGTTCGTTACCGGTTCCACCAAAGAAGAGATCCACGTAGAGGTTTGCTCTAAGTGCCATTCTTTCTACACCGGTCAGCAGAAAGCTGCTTCTGCACGCGGTCGTATCGATAAGTTCAACAAGAAATACGGCGTTAAGGCGTAAGCATAACGAGAGCGAAGTAAGGTTGAGACTCAAGTGGAGACACTTTGGCTCAGCCTTATTTTTCTTTATACGGATATTTTAAGGAGACACAGATCATATGAAATATTCCGGTATCGGCGGCCAGGCCGTCATTGAAGGAATTATGATGAAAAATAAAGACCAGTATGCCACAGCCGTGCGCAGACCCGACGGCGGCATCGAGGTCAAAAAAGACACCTACGTCAGCATGACGGAAAAGGTGCCATTTTGCGGACTCCCCTTTGTGCGGGGTGTCTTCAGCTTTGCGGATTCCATGATCCTCGGCATGCGGACCTTAAGCTTTTCCGCCAGCTTCTTTGAGGATGATGAAGACTCCGAACCAGGAAAACTGGAACTGTGGATGGACAAAGTATTCGGTGAGAAGGTTGAACAGGTCCTTATGGCGGTCGTCATGGTATTTTCCGTGATTATGGCGATCGGCATTTTCATGGTGCTGCCGCTGCTCATCGCAAACGCCTGCAAACAGGTCATCCACTCTGACACCATCATGGCAATCCTGGAAGGGCTCATCCGCATCGCGATCTTTATTGCATATATAAAAGTAATTTCCCGGATGGAGGATATCCGCCGCACTTTTATGTATCACGGTGCGGAGCACAAGTGCATCAACTGCATCGAGCATGGCATGACACTCACCGTAGACCACGTGCGGGCAAGCTCCAAGCAGCATAAACGATGCGGAACCAGTTTTCTGATCATCGTTATGCTGATCAGCATCCTGTTCTTCATGGTTGTGCGCGTCGACAACGTATGGCTGCGCATGGTAAGCCGCATTATTTTAGTGCCGGTCATTGCTGGTGTTTCCTACGAGTTTTTACGGCTGGCGGGCCGCAGCGACAACCCGGTTGTCAACCTTTTAAGCAAGCCGGGACTGTGGATGCAGAATCTGACCACCAGCGAGCCGGATGACTCGATGATCGAGGTTGCGATCGCAGCAGTTGAAGCCGTATTTGACTGGAAGGCGTACCTGCGGGAAAATTTCCCGGAGACGGAGATTCCGGAGGACGCATCATGACACTCTACGATCTTCTAAACGAAGGCAGTTCCGCGCTCCAGCAGGCGGGTGACACCGACGCGGAAAACGACGCAAAGCTGCTGCTTCTCACTGCATTTGATTTAAATCTGGTTCATTTTTTGATGGACCGGCTGCGCCCGCTCTCCGAAACCGATGCGGCTGTGCAGAAACAGATTCAAAATTACCGTGCCATGGTCACAAAGCGTGCGTCCCGTGTTCCGCTGCAGCAGATCCTGGGCAGCCAGGAATTTATGGGACTGGACTTCTTTGTCAATGAGCACGTGTTGATCCCGCGCCAGGACACCGAGACACTGGTGGAGCTGGTATTGGAAGAGCAGAAAGAAAAAAATAAGAAGCTGTTAGATCTGTGTACCGGGTCCGGCTGCATTGCCATCAGCCTGGCAGTAAAGGGCGGGTACGAATCGGTGACTGCCACAGACTTGTCGGAAGAGGCACTGCAGGTGGCGGAGCGGAACGCAAGAGCACACCAGAAAACAATCCGTTTTTTCCATGGTGATCTGTTTTCTGCCCTTCCGCCAGACGAAGAAAAAACCTTCGATATCATTACATCCAACCCACCATACATTCCAACGGCAGTTATTGCCACCCTGGAGCCGGAGGTGCGGGAGCATGAGCCGATGATGGCATTGGACGGCACAGAAGACGGTCTGAAGTTTTATCGGCAGATCGCAAAGGAGGCCGGAGCCTGGCTGAAGCCGGGAGGCAGCATCTATCTGGAGATCGGATACGACCAGGGCGAAGCTGTCAGCGGACTTTTAGCGGATGCAGGTTTTACGAATGTCCGGGTTGTCAAAGACCTTCCGGGCAAGGAACGTGTGGTATGCGGCTGCTGGGAACGGTGAGGACAGCATACACATAGATACCAGTTGCTGGGCACATATACGTGAACCGCAGCAAACCACGAACATCAATCAGTACCATTACAAAATATAGGAGGAACCCCATGTTTGACAGATTAGATGACATCCTCATCCACTATGAGGAAATCATGCAGGAATTAGGCGAGCCGAACGTAACCGAGAACCAGACCCGCTTCCGTAAGCTCATGAAGGAGCAGGCGGACCTGGCACCTCTGGTAGAGGCTTACAAAGCCTACAAGCAGGCAAAACAGGATATTGAAGACAGTCTGGCACTTCTGGAAGAAGAGAGCGACGAAGACATGCGCGAGCTTGCCAAGGAAGAACTTTCCGATGCCAAGAAGCGTGTGGAAGAGCTGGAGCAGGAACTAAAGATCCTGTTACTGCCGAAGGACCCGAACGATGACAAGAACATTATCCTGGAGATCCGCGCCGGTGCAGGCGGCGACGAGGCAGCTCTGTTCGCAGCAGAGCTTTACCGCATGTACGTAAACTATGCAGAGAGCCAGCACTGGAAAGTAGAGATCATCTCCTTAAGTGAGAATGGAATCGGCGGCTTCAAAGAAGTCCAGGCCATGATCACCGGCAAGGGAGCTTACTCCAAGATGAAGTACGAGTCCGGTGTACACCGCGTACAGCGTGTGCCGGAGACCGAGTCTGGCGGACGTATCCATACCTCCACCGCTACCGTAGCAGTGATGCCGGAGGCAGAAGAGGTCGATGTTCAGATCGATATGAACGACTGCCGTATCGATGTTATGCGTGCGTCTGGTAACGGCGGACAGTGCGTCAACACCACCGACTCCGCAGTACGTCTGACCCACATCCCGACCGGAATCGTCATCTACAGCCAGACCGAGAAATCCCAGCTGCAGAACAAGGAAAAGGCATTCCGTCTTCTGCGTTCCAAGCTGTACGATCTGGAACTGGAAAAGAAGCAGAACGCGGAAGCAGCAGAGCGCCGCAGCCAGATCGGTACTGGCGACCGTTCTGAGAAAATCCGTACCTACAACTTCCCGCAGGGCCGTGTCACCGACCACCGCATCAACCTGACTTTATACAAGTTAGACAAGATCATGAATGGAGACATCCAGGAAATTCTGGATGCATGTATCGCAGCTGACCAGGCAGCAAAGCTGGCGAAGATGAACGAAGTGTAAAAAGGGGGCAGTTATGTCCGATATGGAACACAATCAAAAACCAAAAAAGAATTCCAGCGGTCTTCTCCGCCGCCTCATCATCGCCATCCTCTTACTCATCATGATCGCCAGTGCCCTCAGCCTGGTGAAGGAGTGGATGGATGCAGCAGCCCAGCGACGTCTCGAGGAGAGCCTGGCGCAGGCAGCGAGTCAGACGGAGGCAGAGACCACACCGCCGGAAACAGAAGAAACGGAGGCAGAGACCGAGGCGCCGTATGTCTCCCCGATTGATTTTGCTTCTTTATTAGAGACGAATCCGGACACCATCGGCTGGATCCGGGTGCCGGATACCAAAATCGATTATCCGATCGTCCAGTCTCCGGACAACCAGTACTATTTACATAAGGATTTTGAGGGGAAAGACAGTGTGTACGGCACCATTTATCTGGATGCCGACAGTAAGTCTGACTTCAGCGGTTGGAATAACCCGATCTATGGCCACCACATGAAGGATGGCTCCATGTTTAAGGATGTTGTGAAATTCAAGGACCAGGATTTCTTTGAGGCGCACCGCTATTTTGAAATCTATACCCCGGAGCGCACCATCCATTTAAAAACGCTGGGCTGCTACTACAGCGATTCCAATGGCATCGTCCGCAAGACCTCGTTCAAGTCCCAGGCATCGTTTGATCAGTGGGTGAGTGAGCGTCTGGCACCATGCAGCTTTGCAGAGGTGCCGGAGCAGCCGTTTGATTCCATGTTTGTGCTGGTAACCTGCAGCTATGAGAAGAACGACGCCAGAACCCTGCTCTTTGCGGCAGAGGTCGATGAAGATGGAAACTTCCTGCCCGCAACCGGGCGGAATGTACCGGAAACCAGTGCAGTTCCTGCGGAATCGACCAGTGCGGAAACCGCAACGGTTCGTAAGTAGGAGATTTGTTGCTGCTCATATGCTGCGCAGGCAGCAACAAATTTGGCAGATTCCTAAAACAAATAAGAAAAATGATTGTACAGATATCGCTGTAGAGATATAATAAAAATATCTCTACAGCGATATTTTTATTTCGCGCAAAGGAGGCGATGCGGATTATGAAGAAACTTCTCTATCATGGTTCTGACCATATGATTCCCAAGCCGGAATATGGACTGGGAAACTATAACAATGATTACGGACGGGGCTTTTATTGTACGGAAAACATAGAACTGGCAAAAGAATGGGCTTGTGCGAAAAATAAGGATGGATACGCAAACCGTTATCAGTTAGAAATGGATGGGTTACATGTATTGAATCTGAATCAGGATGATTACAGTATCCTAAACTGGCTGGCATTTCTGACCCGTTACCGCAGTTACTGGCAGCAGCGTTCCATTGCAGAAACAGCAAAAAACTATCTACAGGAGCATTTCATGATCGATATATCGGCATACGATGTCATCATTGGGTATCGTGCGGATGATTCTTACTTTTCTTTTGCGCAGGATTTTGTAATGGGAACCATTTCTTTCAAACAGCTGGAACATGCCATGCGCCTTGGAAAATTAGGAGAACAGGTGGTATTGAAAAGCCAGAAAGCCTTTTCACAGCTTCTTTTTCTGGGATATGAGGCGGCTTATGCGGAAGAATATTATCAAAAGAAGCAGCAGCGCGATAAGGCAGCACGGCGGCAATACCGGGAAACCAGAGGAGAAGGCGCGCAGGTTTCCGATATCTATATGATTGATATTATGAGAGAGGGGATGGAGAATCATGATCCACGCTTGCGATAAAGAATATCACAGCCATACGGTAGCAGAAGCGGGCTCCGGGCAAATCCAGCTCCATGCTTACGATGAGGACTATCTCCCATTGGCACAGCGGGTGCTTGGGGATATGCTGGATTACGCGGTGAATACATTAGATTATGATCTGCAGGATTTTTATACCATGTTTCTGATCAGCGGCATGGCGGCGCAGTTTGAAATTGGCAATTGCGCGTTTGTTGCCGGGAAAAATGGCTGTGAAATAGCCAAGGAAGTACTGCGTCTTAGCGGACTTTCTGTTCCGGATGTGGAAGATCTGATGTATCTGGATAAATCCCCGGAGTATTGGACGGGGTGGGTATTGGCGTATTATCAGTGGTATCGCGTGGAAAACTTCAAACAGATCCAAAATGCAGTTCCGGTTACGGAGGTCTGCGGCATGTATGATCCGCTCCATGAGGCAGATATCAGCAAATTTGTAGAAATTATGGATGAACGGATGCAAAAAGCCAGACAGGAGTCCAGACTGAAGCGCCTTAGGGCATACGCCAAATTATCCCAGCGGGAACTGGCAGCACAGTCCGGTGTCCCACTCCGGCAGATCCAGCTGTTTGAGCAGGGCGAGCGTGATATCGGCAAAACCCAGGCGCGGACATTGCAGAAGCTTGCACGTGTGCTGCATGTCTCGGCGGAAACACTTACGGATTCCTGAAGACAGGGGGTTACTGCTTATGCATATGTGCCCGGCAATGGGATTTTGCCGATTTGGAATGCGAAGCATCGGCAAAAACCCGAATCCAGATATGAATCCAGACACGAATTTCCACGCTTCCTTTCCGCCCGCAGATTGCAATCTCCGCGCATCTGTGGTATAGTACAAACTAGCTTAGACTGTCCGTACTTACAAAAGAGACCCGGGCGGTATTTTATGTTTTTAAAAGGAGAACACTTATGAAAGGTATCATACTGGCAGGCGGCTCAGGTACCCGCCTGTACCCGCTGACCAAAGTAACATCCAAACAGCTGCTTCCAATCTACGACAAGCCGATGATCTACTATCCGCTGTCTGTGCTTATGAACGCCGGCATCCGGGAAATCCTGATCATCTCCACTCCGGTGGATACTCCGCGTTTCGAGGCACTGCTTGGCGATGGACACCAGTTTGGCGTGGAACTGTCTTACGCCGTACAGCCGAGCCCGGATGGACTGGCTCAGGCATTCATCATCGGCGAAGAGTTCATCGGCGGCGAGCCGGTTGCCATGGTACTGGGTGACAACATCTTCCACGGTCAGGGCTTAAAGAAACGCCTGCGCGCGGCAGCGGCCAAAGAGAAGGGCGCTACCGTATTCGGTTACTATGTAGACGATCCGGAGCGTTTCGGTATCGTAGAGTTCGACTCTGAGGGCAAGGCAATTTCCATCGAGGAGAAGCCGGAGCATCCGAAGTCCAACTACTGCGTGACCGGTCTGTACTTCTATGACAACCGCGTGGTTGAGTATGCCAAGAGCTTAAAGCCATCTGCCCGCGGTGAGCTGGAGATCACCGATCTGAACCGCATCTACTTAGAGAACGGCGAGCTGGATGTTACCCTGTTAGGACAGGGCTTTACCTGGCTGGATACTGGTACCCACGAGTCTTTAGTAGAGGCAACCAACTTTGTCAAGACCGTCGAGACCCATCAGCACCGCAAGATCGCGTGCCTGGAGGAGATTGCTTACTTAAACGGCTGGATTACCAAAGAGCAGGTGCTGGAGACCTATGAGGTATTAAAGAAGAACCAGTACGGCCGTTATTTAAAAGACGTTCTGGACGGGAAATACATCGATAAACTTCACGGAAATGACATGAAGTAGAATAGTAGAAAAGAGGAAACAATCCATGACCATCATCGTAACAGGCGGCGCCGGTTTCATCGGCTCCAACTTCGTATATCATATGTTAAACAAGTATCCGGATTACCGGATCGTATGCGTAGACTGTCTGACCTACGCAGGTAATTTATCCACCCTGGAAGAGGCATTAAAGAACCCGAACTTCCGCTTCTGCAAGATCAATATCTGCGACCGCGAGGCTATCTACAAGCTGTTTGAGGAAGAGCATCCGGACATCGTGGTAAACTTCGCAGCAGAGAGCCATGTAGACCGCTCCATTGAAAACCCGGAGATCTTCTTAGACACCAACATTAAGGGAACCGCAGTGATGATGGATGCCTGCCGCAAGTACGGTATCAAGCGTTACCACCAGGTATCCACCGATGAAGTATACGGCGACCTTCCGTTAGACCGCCCGGATCTCTTCTTCACTGAGGAGACCCCGATCCACACCAGCAGCCCGTACAGCTCCTCCAAGGCAGGCGCTGATCTGCTGGTACAGGCATATCACCGCACCTACGGTCTGCCGATCACCATCAGCCGCTGCTCCAACAACTACGGTCCGTACCACTTCCCGGAGAAGCTGATCCCGCTTATGATCGCAAATGCACTGGCAGACAAGCCGCTCCCGGTTTACGGCGAGGGTTTAAATGTCCGCGACTGGCTGTATGTGGAGGACCACTGCAAGGCCATCGACTTGATCATTCACAAAGGACGCGTCGGTGAGGTTTATAACATCGGCGGTCACAACGAGATGCGCAACATCGACATCGTGAAGCTGATCTGCAAAGAGCTGGGCAAGCCGGAAAGTCTGATCACCCATGTCACCGACCGTAAGGGCCACGACATGCGTTACGCCATCGACCCGACCAAGATCCACAACGAGCTTGGCTGGCTGCCGGAGACCAAATTCGCAGACGGCATCAAGAAGACCATCAAATGGTACCTGGAGAACCGCGAGTGGTGGGAGACCATCATCTCCGGTGAGTATCAGAATTATTACGAGAAAATGTACGGAAACCGCGAGGAGGTATAATCCTGCGGTGACCATCATTCAGAAAGAGGAAACAACATGAAGGTTCTGGTAACAGGAGCAAAAGGCCAGCTTGGAACTGACCTGATGAATGAACTGGCAAAACGCGGCATCGAGGGCATCGGCGTCGACGTGGAAGAGATGGATATCACCGATGCAGAAGCCTGCAGACGTGTGATCAAAGCGTCCGGGGCAGATGCCGTCATCCACTGTGCCGCATATACTGCAGTAGATGCAGCTGAAGATAATGTGGAGCTTTGCCGCCGTATCAACGGAGAAGGCACCCGCAACGTAGCGCAGGCATGCAAAGAGGCTGATGTGAAACTCATGTACATCAGCACGGACTACGTGTTCGACGGTCAGGGCACCCGCCCGTGGGAGCCGGACGATGAGCGCCATCCGTTAAATGTATACGGACAGACCAAATATGAGGGTGAGCTGGCAGTTGAAGAACTGTCCGACAAGTACTTCATCGTGCGCATCGCCTGGGTATTCGGCGTGGCAGGAAAGAACTTTATCAAGACCATGCTGCGTCTGGGCAAAGAACGTGGAGCAGTCAGCGTTGTCGATGACCAGGTTGGTTCCCCAACCTACACCTACGACCTGGCAAGGTTGCTGGTCGACATGATCCAGACCGACAAGTACGGTCGCTACCATGCCACCAACGAGGGTCTGTGCAGCTGGTACGAGTTCGCGAAGGAAATCTTCCGCCAGGCAGGCATGGATGTTCCGGTGACTCCGGTCAGCAGCAGCGAGTTCCCGGCAAAAGCAACCCGCCCGTCCAACAGCCGCATGAGCAAGGAAAAACTCAGCGACAACGGCTTTGAGCGCCTTCCGGCATGGCAGGATGCGCTGGGCCGCTTCTTAAAAGAAATCGAATATTAAAATACAAAAGGTTCCCGGCGGCGCAGGTGTGCCTGCCGGGAATTTCAGGTTTTGCTTTTAAACTGAGCTAGAAAAGAGGAGAACAACATTATGGGAAAATATTTTGGCACCGACGGATTCCGCGGAGAAGCAAACGTCAACCTGACTGTGGAACACGCCTATAAAGTAGGCCGTTTCTTGGGCTGGTACTACGGAAAACAGGCGAAAAAGACTGCAGATAACCCGGAAGGCCGCTGCCGCGTTGCGATCGGTAAGGATACCCGCCGCAGCAGCTACATGTTCGAGTACTCCCTGGTTGCAGGTCTCACCGCCTCCGGCGCAGATGTTTACCTGCTCCACGTTACCACCACACCGAGCGTATCCTACGTCGTGCGCACCGAGGAGTTTGACTGCGGTATCATGATCTCTGCCAGCCATAACCCATATTACGACAACGGCATCAAGGTCATCAACGGCAAGGGCGAGAAACTGGAAGAGGACGTTATTGTTGAGATTGAGCGTTACTTAGACGGCGAGATGGAAGAAATTCCATTTGCCTTAAAAGATGCCATCGGCTGCACCACCGACTATTCCGCAGGCAGAAACCGTTACATCGGTTATCTGATCTCCATCGCCACCCGCTCCTTCAAGGGCAAAAAAGTGGCTCTGGACTGTGCAAACGGAAGCGCATCCGCCATCGCCAAGAACGTCTTTGACGCCCTGGGTGCCGAGACCCATGTCATCAACAACCATCCAAACGGCTTGAATATCAATACCGATTGCGGATCCACCCATATCCATGTGCTGCAGGATTACGTGAAAGAGACCGGCTGTGATGTCGGTTTCGCCTACGACGGAGACGCAGACCGCTGTATCGCGGTTGACGAGAACGGCAACGTGGTAGATGGCGACTTGATCCTCTATGTGTGCGGCAAGTACATGAAAGAGACTGGCAGCTTAAAGAACAACACGGTTGTCACCACCATCATGTCCAACTTCGGTCTGTATAAGGCATTCGACCGGGAAGGCATCTCCTATGAAAAGACTGCAGTAGGCGACAAATACGTCTACGAGAATATGTCCCAGTACGGAAACTGCCTGGGTGGTGAGCAGTCCGGTCATATCATCTTCAGCAAGCACGCCACCACCGGTGATGGCATCCTGACCTCCTTAAAGGTTATGGAAGTCATGCTGGAGAAGAAAGAGACCCTTGGCAAGCTGGCTTCCGAGGTTGAAATCCTTCCGCAGGTACTGAAAAATGTCCGTGTCCATGACAAAAAGCTGGCACAGGACGACCCGGCGGTTCAGGCAGAGGTCAAAAAAGTTACAGAAATTCTGGGAAGCGACGGACGCATCCTTCTGCGCCAGTCCGGCACCGAGCCGGTGGTGCGCGTCATGGTAGAGGCACCGACCACTGCGCAGTGCGAACAGCTGGTGGACCAGGTGATCGAAGTCATGAAGGCACAGGGACATGTGCTGTAGAAAGCGATAATGCAATAGGTGAATGCATTTGAAGAGGGAGATTGTAGAAGTATTGATCTGAAAAAAACAGCGGATTTGGCACTGTGCCTTTATGATGTGGTAGGCTCTTTTGTCCGTGAGGAAGATAACAGAGCAATTGTGAAAAATATTCATCGCCATTTAAAACGGGGGGCAATTCTTGTTCTCAGTGTTATGAATCGTGAACTGACTGAGCATATAGCCATTCATAAGGTGCCGGTTGTTGCAGAACATCTGGATGAATTGGCACGCTTGAAGCCAAGCAAAATTATGCAGAATAGTGGAAATATATTCTCACCAGATTATTATTTGTTGGAAACCAGTACAGGTGTGGTATACAGAAAAGAACAGTTTGAAAATGAAGATGAACTATCTGCTGAATATGTAATTCGTGACAAGCGTTATGATTGTGATGAAATTTGCAATTTGCTGGAATCCGAAGGTTTTGGTATTTTAGATAAGCGTTATGTTCAGGCAGGAAAGTGGGAGAATGCACTTGGCGCGAAAGAGAAATCTGCGAAAGAAATTTTGATATTTGCAGAGAAAAAATGACACATCCAAAGCGTAATATTTATATAAGGGGAGGTAAGTGTTTTCTGGCACTTGCCACCCCTTGTTATTTGTGATAAAATACACCTTAACGTATCAAATTTTCAAAAAAGGAATGATGAAAGATGGGGCTGAATCAGTAGGATCAATATTGTTCATTGTCCGCTTCTACGGCGTGATTGAGCGACTGCCCGTTATGGGCTGAGCGAGGACATGAATACGAGAAGCAACCTGTAAAAACAATGGCAGCGCAAACCTAAAGCAGAGACTGCCACGGACAACGAACAAATTGGAGGAAAAGCATGATGTTAAATATCAAGAAATACAAAAGAAACCCGGTCATCCACTACCCGGAGCGCGAGTGGCCAAACAAGGAAATCGAGAAAGCACCGATCTGGTGCAGCGTAGACTTACGTGACGGCAACCAGGCACTGGTAGAGCCGATGGTAGTAGAAGAGAAGATTGAGTTCTTCAACATGTTAGTAAAGTTGGGTCTTAAGGAAATCGAGATCGGTTTCCCGGCAGCATCCCAGATCGAGTATGACTTCTTAAGACAGTTAGTAGAGCGCAAGCTCATCCCGGACGATGTCCGCGTGCAGGTTCTGGTACAGTGCCGTGAGCACCTCATCAAGAGAACCTTTGAGGCAATCCAGGGCATCAAGAAAGTGGTCGTTCATATCTACAACTCTACTTCTACCTTACAGCGTGACGTTGTCTTCCACAAAAATAAGGAAGAGATCAAGCAGATCGCAATCGAGGGAACCGAGTTAGTCAAGAAATACGCAAAAGACTACGACGGTGACTTGATGTTAGAGTACTCTCCGGAGAGCTTCACCGGCACCGAGCTGGATTACGCACTGGAGGTCTGCACCGCTGTTCAGGATACCTGGGGCGAGGCAACACCAGAGAAGCCGATCATCTTCAACCTGCCGTCTACCGTAGAGATGAACACTCCGAACGTATACGCAGACCAGATCGAGTGGATGGATAAACACTTCAAGAACCGCGACAGTGTAATCTTAAGCGTTCACCCGCACAACGACCGCGGCACCGGCGTGGCAGCAACGGAGCTGGCACTGCTTGCAGGCGCAGACCGTGTCGAGGGAACCCTATTCGGAAACGGCGAGCGTACCGGTAATGTTGATATCTTAAACATCGCGTACAACATGTTCTCCCAGGGCATCGACCCGAAGCTGGAGATCGAGAATGTCCGCGAGATCGCAGAAGTTTACGAGCGCTGCACCAAGATGACCATCGACCCGCGCCATCCGTATGCAGGAAAGCTGGTATTCACCGCATTCTCCGGCTCCCATCAGGATGCCATCAACAAAGGGTTGCAGGCTCTGCACGAGAGAAACGGCCAGTACTGGGAGGTTCCGTACCTTCCGATCGATCCGTCCGACATCGGCAGACAGTACGAGCCAATCGTTCGTATCAACAGCCAGTCCGGAAAGGGCGGCGTAGCCTTCGTTATGGATACGTTCTACGGTTTCAAACTGCCGAAGGGCATGCACAAAGAATTTGCAGACGTCATCCAGAAGATTTCCGAGCAGCAGGGTGAGGTTGCTCCGGAGCAGATCATGGAAGAGTTCTGCAAGAATTACTTAGACAAGAAAGAGCCGATCCACTTCCGCAAGTGCCAGATCACCGATACCGAGTCTTCCGACGGCGAGTTTGCAACGCTTGCCAAGGTTACCTATACCGACCACGGCATGGAGAAGACCTTCGAGGGCGTCGGCAACGGTCCGATCGATGCTGTACAGCGCGGTCTGGAAGAAGCACTTGGCATCCAGATCAAGGTTCTGGACTACAACGAGCACGCACTGAACTCCGGTTCTAATGCACAGGCAGCATCCTACATCCATTTAATGGATAAGGACAGCGGCAGAGTGACCTACGGTGTCGGCGTAAGCTCCAACATCACCAGATCCTCGATCCGCGCCATCTTTAGTGCAGTGAACAGATTGTTCTTTTCCTAAATAAAATATTGCACAGAAAATATTAAGGGAGCGAAAGTTCCGCCCCGCCATGTATGGCGAGTGCAGGAACTTTCGCTCCCTCATTGTTTTTAGAATCCTTTTGATATTGGGAAACATAAAATTACGGTCTTGGACCGGTCGTCAGTCCGGCCTGCAGAACATAATTGCCAGAACTCGAATTACTGTTGCTGGTACTGTTACCAGGTGTCGTATTATTGCTAGATGAATTTCCGGTGCTTCCGTTAAAACTTGGATCACTCTTTCCGGTAGCCGGACCAGAAGCAACATATTCATTGTTACTGTTGTTATTGGAAGAAGAACTTCCCGGCGTGGTGCTTCCGTTGATACTTCCCGGAGTAGAAGCGGTATTGCTGATAATATTATTGTTGCTGCCTGGTGTGACACCGCCTGTTGTTGTGTTTGTAACAGAACCTGGGGCAGAGCTGCTAGAAGAACTGCTGCCCGGGGTTGTATTGTTGGAAGTATTGCTTCCGCTTAGCGCATTCCCATTACTGGTCATGCAGGCGCCGTTTGCAGCAAAACTGTAGGAAACTCCGTCAATTTTCAATGTCGTGTTTGCTGCCATACGTCCTTTGTCTGACGGATTTAAGTAATAGTAAGTTCCGTTAATCTGGATCCATCCGGTGAGCTTGTGACCGGAGTTATTAAAATAGTAGTAGGAATTTTCAATCTGTTTCCATCCGGTTGACATGCGTCCATTTGCCGGATCCATGTAGTAGTCGTTGGTGCCGTCACTAAGCCAGCCGATCAGCATTTTGCCGTCGGTGTGGAAATAGTAGTAAGCACCGTCCACCTGCTGCCAGCCGGTAAGCATCTTTCCGTCATTGCCAAACATGTACCAGCTGTCCTTGATCGCCCGGGCACTGTTCACAGTGCATGTGCCGTTATCCGGGTCAAAGTAATACCAGCCATTGTCCATGTTCACCCATCCGGTCGCCATGGCACCGCTGTCGGACAGATAATAGTAGTTATTGTCGATGCTGACCCAGCCCGTGTGCATGGTACCGTCGGTCAGCATGTAATAGTACTTGCCGTTATCCTTCACCCATCCGGTCGCCATAACACCATTGCCCTGGAAGTAGTACCATTTGTTATTGATCTTCAGCCAGCCAACGGTCATCTTGCCAGTGGATAAGTTCAGATAGTAGTAGCCATTGTCCGTGTTCAGCCAACCCTTGTGCAATTCCCCATTTGCATCATAATAGTAATAGGTACTGCCGCTCTGCTGCCAGCCAGTCGCGGCGTACGCAGTTACGCTGGAAAACAGGCTCATGGCACTGAGCATTCCGGCGAGGGCGGCGGCAGTTAATTTCTTTGTATGTTTCATACCGTTCCTCCTGTTTCGTACAATACAGGACTGCGCAGCGTAGTACGCAGCGGCAATCCTCCGATAAATCGATTATAGCATAGGCGTGATGGAAACTGGTAACATTTTTCTTACAATAAACAAACCTTTTTATAATACTGCTTTGCGTACCGGTACATGATCAGTGTATACTCGCCAAATTCCTCCCCAAGCGATGCTTTGTATACCGCCCACAGCGCCCACAAAAAGCCGCCGAGCGCAATGTAAGAGTAGATGATTTTCCGTTCCACAGCTTCCGGTTCCCGGTCAAAGTAGATTTGCATCAGCTTTTCTACGGCTTCTTCATCATAATAAGAGTAGATGGCGCACATGCTGATGTCGATGAGCGGGTCACACATACCGGAATACTCCCAGTCAATAAGACGGACCGAACCGTCCGGCAAAAACAGGAAGTTATCTGCTACACTGTCGATATGGGAAAGCACTTTCGGGCGGTTCAGTGCATCCAGCTGGTCCATCAGTTCATTCATATGGCTGCGGACCACCGCGTAATCCTCAAACAGAGTGCCGCCATGAGCCGCGCAAAGCCCCTCGTAAAAAGCAATCCGCTCCCGGATATTGAATTCATGGTCCACGGTCAGTTTCGATTCATGCAGTTTATGCAAGACCTTCATGCACGCAGCCACATCCTCCCAGCTGTCGGCACGGGAATTGCGCGCACCTTCATAGTATTCTGCAATCTTATATCCGGTCTCGCCGTTCATGTAGATGATGTGCTCTGAAATCTTCAGCGGCTGAATGGCGCGGTACACATCTGCTTCTTCCTTACGGTTGATGAGCAGTTCCGTACCCGGTCCCGGAATGCGGCAGATATAATGCCGTCCCTGCAGCTGAAAGAGGAAAGATTTATTCGTCATGCCGGATTTCAGGCAGCGGATATCGTGGATCTCCGATTCCGGCACCTCAAATACGCGGGAGACAAGCTCCAGTGCTGTGTTATCCGAATGATTCTGGTAACGTGGATCAAACTGACGCAGCTCCTCCAGGTTTTCAAATTCATAAATCTGGTTTTCCGGCTGGCGGTTGATGTCCATCTCCAGTTCATCCAGATGCTCGATCAGCACATTCTCCCAGTAAAACTGTTCCGTGCCCGGAGTCTGGTAGTACTGTTCCAGTAGAGGCAAAAACTGTTCCGAAAACGTTCTGGAAAAGAATACTGGTCCGTACATCACCCAGGAATCGTGTCCGCCGACTTCCACGTGGGTGATGCGTCCTTTCTTATTATAAGAAAGACACCACTCCGAAGTGTTCCCTTCCATATAAGAAGAAGCATACCAGGCACCACACTCATACGCGTGGAACATATTGTCGCGCAGCCAGTTGTCGGAAGAGAGAATGTACATATTTTTTCCGGCAAGAACCTGGCGCGCCCGGTAGATCGTGGTCAGCGTATTCTTGGCAGCGTATTCCGGATTGTAGAGCAGCTTCACCTGGTATTTATCGATCAGGTATTCAAACTTCTCCTTTAAATACCCAACCGCAATGGTAATGTTCGTAATCCCCACTTCGTGCAGCTGTTTGATCTGCCGCTCAATCATTCGTTCCCCAAATACCTCCAGAAGTCCTTTCGGGGTCTCAAACGTCAGCGGTACAAAACGGGAACCAAATCCTGCGGCAATGATCAGCGCACCGTCTACCTGGAACTGCTCCAGAAACGCATCCCCGGCGCCGGTCAGTTCATACGTACCAGCGACACTTTTGCCCTGGACAAGGAGGCGCTGCTGGATAGCCTCCTTGATCAATGTGTTTACCGTACCAACAGAAAACCCCGTTTTTTGTGCCAGATCCCGCTGCGTAGAGCGCGGATCTTCCTTTATATAACGGCAGAT
Source organism: Clostridium sp. AF32-12BH (assembly GCF_003477935.1). Classification (NCBI taxonomy): domain Bacteria; kingdom Bacillati; phylum Bacillota; class Clostridia; order Eubacteriales; family Clostridiaceae; genus Clostridium; species Clostridium sp. AF32-12BH. Next base: position 100,927 of record NZ_QUEH01000006.1, read on the forward strand.
TAAACCGATCCGATCCATGAAAAAATCCTCCATCATTTATAAAAACTGTTCAAAAATAATTTAAAATAGAAATATATGAACAATATAGCACAAAGCCAGACAGCCGTATACCCCACAAATAAAATTGTACTAATATTAATACATATTTCGCAAAAACTATAACTTCCGTAAGATTTTCGTAAGAAAACGCTTAGGGTTTCGTTATAGCATTTCAAAAAAAACTATATTATACTGTCAATGTGATGGAGAGATGGGAACTTCCAGAAGCAGTTACATAGAATTGCATTTATTCCTAAACATAGAAAAAATGTAAAAAACTATTGATAATTTGCCTTATAGGAAGTATAATCGTCTCGTAATGCAATTTAGAATTTCGTAGCAAATTCAAAAAAGTAAAAAGGAGAGTGCATTCATTATGAGAAAGCAGACTAAAGTAGTTGCAGTTGCATCTGCAGCAGCTCTGTTAGCTATCGGTGGTGCTATGACTTCTTTCGCAGCTCAGGGTTGGGTTGAGGAAGACGGTACCTGGTACTACTACGACAAAGATGGCAATAGAGTAGAGAACGAGTGGAGAAAATCCGGCGATGGCTGGTATTATCTGGACAGCGAAGAGAACGGCGCAATGGCTACCGATAAGCTGATCGACGATGATGACAACACCTACTACGTTGACGCTACCGGTGTTATGGTAAAGAACACCTGGGTTAAGGTTGTCAACGAGGATCAGGATGATGACGATCAGGCTGAGTATCATTACTACTATATGCAGGCTAATGGTAAAGCTATCAAGGCTCCGGACAGCGGAAAGACCACCTTCAAGACCATCGATGGCAAGAGATACGCATTCGATGATGACGGTATCATGCTGTGGGGCTGGGTAAATGAGAACTCCGAGCGCGAGAGCGATGATGACGGCTGGAAATCCGCAACCTACTACCTGGGCTCCTGGGAAGATGGTGCTATGAAGACTGGCTGGCAGAAGGTTACCGTTTACGATGACGATGATGACAAGGATGACGATTACGACTACTGGTTCAACTTCAAATCCAATGGTAAGAAACGTGCACAGGCTGATAACGAGGACACCTGGAAATCCGGCGGTAAGCGTTATCACTTCGACAGCCGTGGTGTAATGGTATACGAGTGGTACAATGTTGCTCAGGCTACCGAGGATACCGCATCTGCAGCTACTGCATGGAGATACTTCAGAAGCCCGGAGGATGGTGCTCGTGTAAGCAAGGGCTGGTTCAAGGTAATTGCTCCGGCTAAAGACAGTGACAACTCCTTCCTGAACTACGATGACAGCGACAGCTTCGCTTACAAGGATGCTAACGATGAGGAAGAGCGTTGGTACTATGCAGACAAAGATGGTGTTCTGCAGGCTGGCCTGATCAAGAAGATCAACGGTAAGTACTATGGCTTCTATCCGGAGGAGACCAGAAACGGCAATACCACCAAGACCGGACGTGCACTGGCAGGTCTGAATCAGATTTCTGTTGATGGCAGCGGTAATGTTACCGATGTTTACGATGATGACGTAGATGCAGATGAGTTAGATGATCTGTTAGATACCAATGTTGCTTCTGATGACGTAGCTGGTGATCTGTACTACTTCGGAGCTAAATCTGATGCTGATACCGATGCTGTTATGAAGACCGGTAATGTTACCGTAACTCTTGATGGTGAGTCCTACAACTTCTACTTCCAGAAGACCGGTACTCCGTCAACTGGTAAAGGTAAGGGTGTAACTGGTATTGATGATGACAAGTACGTTTACATCAAGGGTATGAGAATCAAAGCCGATGCTGATGACAAGTATCAGTTAGTTAAGGTAGAAGAGGATGTTCATAATGCTGGTAAGGATATCAACTCCGATAACGCTGTTGTAACCAAGCTGGATGCCCCGACTGGTAATGCAACTACTTCCTACACCAACAAAGATGGTGAGACTGTTCGTGTATATGTTATCAACAATGCTGACATGTATCTGGTAAATACCAGCGGTAACATTCAGAAGTCCAAGACCTCTGGTGTGAAGGATGGCAACGACTGCTACTACTATGTAAACAGCAACAGACACGTTGTATTCTACACCGATAACAAGGTCCTGAAGACCGACAATGACAAATATCCGACTAACATCTCCGTAGGCGGCAACAGCATGGCTGATCTGGCAGATGCTCTGGGTATTACTGTAGTTGACTAATCTGATTTGTTGAATTAATCAGATAACATTCTGTAAAAGAAAAGCAGGCCGTATATTGCAGTTTTGCAATATACGGCCTGCTTTTCTTTATGCTCAGTTTCGGGTGCGATTTGGTTATATTATTGTAATAACTGTCACAAAAAGTTAAATATTCTTCATGATATTATCGGTTGTCTGGATGCTTTATTTATGATATGATTTTTCTAGCTTAAAGAAGCACCATAGAAAGAAGCATGATATCAGGAGGAAGATAGAATGAGAAAGCAATTAGCTGGTTTATTAACCGTAACTGCGGCACTTACCATTTTAAGCGTAAGTCAGGCCTTTGCAGGAACCTGGCAGCAGGACACCAATGGCTGGAAATATTTAAATGATAATGGATCTTATCAGGGAATGGGCTGGTTTACTGACCCGTCTACCGGATCCGAATATTTTTTTGATCCAGACGGATATATGATGCACGGCACTCATGTAGAGGGTTACTGGTTAGACGATTCTGGTGTAAAGCACGAAAAATCCCAGGCTGAAATTGAATCCGAGAATCGCCGTAAAGAAAGACTTGCATCCAGACCGGCTCCGGGCAAAGAAGCCAGTGCAGCAGCTGAGGCTGCGAAAACTGCAGTGACCAGCGGCATTGCTTCGGGAACCAAGCGAATCGTTTACAGCGAGGAAATGTTAAAGCTGTATGACAGCATTTTCCTGGAGGCAAAGAAGGGTCTTGTAAAATCTGAATACAAAGATTACAAAGGCAGTATCAGCAAAGATAACCTTCAGACCACCTACTACTACGATGTTCAGGACAGGGGAAGAGTTTTAGAGGGCACCATCTGGAAATCCTCCAAAGAGGGCAGCGCCAGCTACACTCCATATGCGATCGAGATGAAGTACAATCGCAATCTTGTTCCGGAGAGAGAAGACTCCCAGTATTTTGAGACTGCTTTCAAGTCTTTGCTTACCGCAGCATTAGGCCAGACCGAGGGTCAGAACGTATACAACCGTATAATTATTGATGCAGCCAGCTCCGATGCAAGCTATACCCTGAACGGAACTACGGATACTGGAAATACGTATGAATTAACCTATCGTAACAATACTGCAGACATCAAGGTAATCTGCAGCGAAGCTGATTCCGCAGAAGAAATCGCCGCAGCAGAGGCCGCCGCCGCCGCAGCCGCTGCTCAGAGTGAGTTTGAAGAAGCAGAAGCACAGCCACAGCAGACTACTTCTGTTATTACTGCAGGACAGTCTAAAAAGACTGAACAGCAGGAAGAAACGGAAGCCACTGCCGAAGAAACACAGGACACCAGTTCTGAGGCAGCCGCAGAATAAGACAACAAAAAAACACCCTGGATTACACAAAACATAATCCAGGGTGTTTTTTTAGTTGTCGTTATCAGCGCTGTCAAATGTCATATACGTACCAGCCGGAATAACAACAGAGAAAAGAGGCTCCTCTCCATTATTGAAAGCGGTCTGGGTATAGATATCAAGATATGCATCGTTCTTATCAAATACTCCGCCAAAATATTTGTCGGAAGACATCTCATAAGAAATATCCTGGCTGGCAATCTGGTCATTCAAGACTTTGATGGCTTCATTGCCATACCATAAAGCATCCTCTGTGGAAGTATCGTCCTTTACAATTGCCGCAATGTTGATTTTGCCCTCATCCATGCGAAGGCCAAAATCAATAGCAACCGCCATTGGATAATTGTCCGGGTCAGTGCCGACATCCAGCACATCGGCCATAAGCTGATCTTCATCTAATTCATAATTTTCATAAACATTAAAATCCGGGCCATCATCCGCGGAAGCACTGTCAGGGCTAACATAGTTACTTTTGGTACAGCCAGTCAGCAGTAGCCCGCACAGGCCGGTTAAAAGCAGCCATTTATTCATTTTCATATTGTAGTCTCCTCTAAATTTCCTGGTTCAAAAACTGCATATGCTATTATATACGATTGCGGAATAAATGTAAAGATGGTATACTGAAACGGATCTTACACTTTTCTGTGTTTTTTGTAAAGGAGAAATTAAATGAATGAAACGAGAGCGGGAGCTTCCGGATGGTATCCGCGCCTTATAAACTGGATCATGAATATCTGCCTGTTTGTGCTGATGTTCATATTTCCTCTTATTTTTAACGATGGGTACTTTGATATTCCGGAAGTAAAATACGAGTGCTACTATTTATCGGTTCTGGTGACGCTGGGGTTAGTGATTCTTTTATCCATAGCACATCTTATAAAAACCAGAGATTTCCACTGGAAGGATTACCTGAGCATCACCAAATGGAAAAAAATGCTTCGCCCCACCGATCTGGTTCTGCTGCTATTTTGGCTTTCTGTTCTTATTTCTACCCTTCAGTCAGACTATCTTTATGAATCTGTCTGGGGAAATGAAGGCCGTTTTACCGGATTGTTCCTGATCAGCGTTTATGTTGTGGCTTACTTTATGGTGAGCAGGCTCTGGAACTTTAAGCCGTGGGCTCTGCAGGTATTTCTTGTCAGCAGCATGATCATGTGTCTGATCGGCATCAGCGACTATTTCCAGATGGATTTTCTGAAGGTAAAGGCAGAGGCCCTTCCTTCCCAGAGAGCATTATTCACATCCACCATTGGCAATATTAACAGCTACACCGCTTATGTTGCATTAATCATGGGATTTTCCACTGCTATGTTCTGGGTAGAAGAACATAGGCTCCGGAAGATTTGGTATTATGTCTGTATGATCGTATCGTTTTTTGCAATTGTCATGGGATGCAGTGATAACGCATACCTGGCTCTGGGCACTTTATTTGGACTGTCTCCCCTGCTCTTGTTCCAAAAACATGATGGTCTGAAAAAATATTTCATTGTGCTTGCTTCCTTTTTCAGCGTAATTCAGTGCATCGTATGGATCAATGAGCAATATGCAGATAAGGTACTTGGCCTGGACAGCCTGTTTCAGGTGATTGCTTCTTTCCGTGGCCTGCTTCCGTTTATCATTCTTTTATGGCTATTTGCAGGAGTTCTTGCATTGACAGAACGTAAAGTTTCAAATAAGGAGGCTGTGGCCCGCTGCAGTTTAAGAGCCTGGAAACTGATTCTGGCACTGGGCATTGCAGCCGTTGTATTGGCTTTCTGCGATGCAAATTTCTTTGGGCATGCAGAACGGTACAGTGCATTAAGCAACTACCTTGTATTTAATGATTCCTGGGGCACAGACCGTGGATACATCTGGAAAGCATCCATGCGGCTGTATGCAAAGTTCCCATTCATTCGAAAGCTTTTTGGATATGGACCGGAAACGTTTGGAATTCTTACCATTAACAAGATTTACAATGAGATGGTATCTTCCACCCACCTGATTTTTGATAACGCCCACAACGAATATTTGCAGGATCTGGTTACCCTGGGAGCGGTAGGTCTGATCACATATCTGTGGTTCCTGTTTTCCGCCTGGCGCGCAATGTATAAAAATCGTGAACAGTCGTCGTATCTTCTCGGATTACTGCTTGCAACCTTATGCTATAACGTACAGGCCATCGTAAATTTAAACCAGCCGCTTGTGGCTCCGATGATGTGGCTGATGATCAGCATTGGAATGTCAACAAGTATCAAAAAAGAACCACATCCTATAGAGAAAACCGCTGACAGCAGCGATGAAAATTCACCGTCCGCCGATAACGAATAAACGCATATTGCAGTATTCTTACAGAGAGCCGGAATGTGCCGAAACGCATATTTCCGGTTCTTTTTTCTCCCCTTTCCCACTTCTCAATAATTTGCCTTATAGGAAGTATAATCGTCTCGTAATGCAATTTAGAATTTCGTAGCAAATTCAAAAAAGTAAGAAGGAGAGTGCATTCATTATGAGAAAGCAGACTAAAGTAGCTGCAGTTGCATCTGCAGCAGCTCTGTTAGCTATCGGTGGTGCTATGACCTCTTTCGCAGCTCAGGGTTGGGTTGAGGAAGATGGTACCTGGTACTACTATGACAAAGATGGCAATAGAGTAGAGAACGAGTGGAGAAAATCCGGCGATGGCTGGTACTACCTGGACAGCGAAGAGGGCGGCGCAATGGCTACCGATAAGCTGATCGAGGATGATGACAACACCTACTACGTTGACGCTACCGGTGTTATGGTAAAGAACACCTGGGTTAAGGTTGTTAACGAGGATCAGGATGATGATGATCTGGCTGAGTACCACTACTACTATATGCAGGGTAATGGTAAAGCTATCAAGGCTCCGGACAGCGGAAAGACCACCTTCAAGACCATCGACGGCAAGAGATACGCATTCGATGATGACGGTATCATGCTGTGGGGCTGGGTAAATGACAATTCCGAGCGTGAAAGCGATGATGACGGCTGGAAGACCGCAACCTACTACCTGGGTTCCTGGGAAGATGGTGCTATGAAGACCGGCTGGCAGAAGGTTACCGTTTACGATGACGATGATGACAAGGATGACGATTACGACTACTGGTTCAACTTCAAGTCCAACGGTAAGAAACGTGCTCAGGCTGATAACAATGATACTTGGAAATCCGGCGGCAAGCGTTATCACTTCGACAACCGTGGTGTAATGGTATATGAGTGGTATAACGTTGCTACTGGTAATGATACATACCTGAAGGCATCTGCATCTACTGCATGGAGATACTTCAGAAGCCCAGAGGATGGCGCTCGTGTAACCAAGGGCTGGTTCAAGGTAGTTGCTCCGGCTAAAGACAGTGACAACTCCTTCCTGAACTATGATGACAGCGATAGCTTCGCTTACAAGGATGCTAACGACGAGGAAGAGCGTTGGTACTATGCAGATAAAGATGGTAAGCTTCAGGCTGGCCTGATCAAGAAGATCAACGGTAAGTATTATGGCTTCTATCCGGATGCTGCTGACAGCAATGGCAATACCACCAAGACTGGTCGCGCACTGGCTGGTCTGACCCGTATGTCTATGAATGATGGCGAAGATACCATTGACACCGTTTATGATGACGATGTAGATGCTGATGAGCTGGATGACATCCTTAATGGTAAGGGTGGTGCTGGTGATCTGTACTACTTCGGCGCTAAATCTGATATTGATACCGACGCTGTTATGAAGACCGGTAATGTTACCGTAACTCTTGATGGTGAGTCCTACAACTTCTACTTCCAGAAGACCGGTACTCCGTCAACCGGTAAAGGTAAGGGTGTAACTGGTATTGATGATGACAAGTACGTATACCTGAAGGGTGCTAGAATCAAAGCTGACAGCGATGACAAGTACCAGCTTGTTTCTGTAACTGAGAAGATTGCAAACAATGGCGGTGTTGATATCAATTCTGATAACGCTAAGGTTGCTAAAGCAGATGCTCCGACTACTGTTATTTATGAGTACACCAACAAAGATGGTGAGACTGTACATGTTTACGATGTTCCGGACAATATGTATCTGGTAAATACCACTGGTACTCTGCAGAAGTCCAAGACCTCCGGTGTGAAAGATGGTAACGACTGCTACTACTATGTAGACAAAGACAGACACGTTCAGTACTACACCGATAATAAGGTTCTGAAGACCGATTCTAAGTACAACGATCAGAACGATGGCTTTACCGTAGCTGGTAATACTTTATCTGATCTTGCTAAGGCTATTGAGGCTTATGAGGCAGCTCATCCGACCAGATAATTTCTGCAAAGGTAAATAGTTTGCTAATTAAGAGGGCTGTCGCACTAGTAATAGTGCGGCAGTCCTTTTATTTTATACGAGATTGGACAACTTTATCTTATCAGGGATTCGATATAATAATAAGACAATATCTTATCTGTGCATGTTGAAAAAACAATACACACATAAAGTCTTATTCATTACAAAGGAGGATCCCTATGGAGAACGAATTCAAAAAGTATCTGTCAGACCAAAACCTTTCTAAAAACACCATCACTTCTTATCTTTATGCCATTCGGCAATACGAATCCATGTATGACAAACTGAATAAGCCAAACCTGCGGGACTATAAAGTTTACCTGATTGAGCATTACAAACCACAAACTGTCAATTTACGCATCCGGGCCGTCAATTGTTATCTTGAAAGTATTAAAAAAGAACAATGGAAATTACCTTCTGTCAAAGTGCAGCAAAAACCATTTTTGGAGAATGTCATCAGTGAGGCCGATTATTTGTATTTCAAAAACTGCCTGAAACGCGATAATGAAATGTACTGGTATTTTGTGGTACGTTTCCTAGCCGCTACCGGTGCACGCGTGAGTGAGCTGGTTCAGATCAAGTGTGAGCACGTTCGTATCGGATATCTTGACCTGTATTCAAAAGGCGGAAAATTGCGGCGCATTTATATTCCGTCAGCTTTGCAGAAAGAAGCACTGCAGTGGATGAGTGATACTGAAAAAGATAGTGGTTTCCTTTTTCTGAATAAATACGGCGAGCTGATTACTGCCCGTGGAATTGCGGTACAGTTAAAACACTTTGGTTCGCGCTATGGACTGGATCCATCTGTTCTTTATCCCCACTCTTTTCGCCACCGTTTCGCGAAAAGCTTTCTGGAACGCTACAATGATATTGCCATGCTGGCCGATCTGATGGGACATTCCAGCATTGAAACAACCCGGATTTATTTAAGAAAAACCAGTACGGAACAACAGAATATCATCAATCAGATTATTGACTGGTGATATTTGCTATGTAATTTGGGTATCTAGCAAAACAGGCAACATACTGTGAAACTACAGTGTGTTGCCTGTTTTTTGTATGATAGGAAATTCCTCCACTCGGAGGAAACCATACTAAAAATGCCCGCTTTTATGCGGGCACCAAAACAAGACGATTACTGAAAGAAGTCGATATAGAAACCTTCTTCGGGTTCTTCGCCATCCCAGTCATCATCTTCAGTTAAAAAATAGTGCATATCCAAAAGATCAGCATCCGACATACTCTTCACAAGTTTTGCGGTCATACCTTCTGGTGGATTTTGAATGTATTTGTTACGGAGTTCCTCTAAAGCTTTTTTATCCATGATTTATGATGCCTCCCGTCTGTTGATAAATACAGTATGAAGCAGACGGGAAGAGAAATCAAGCGGAACGGCATTTAAATTTGGCCAAGGTCCTTTCGTAAATTTCTTCCAGAGGAATCCGTTTGTGATTGAAATAAAGATCAGTCAGAGTCATACCAATCTTGCAGTTAGGGCAGCAAAGAGGATCATATCCAAAGGACAGAGCGATGTTATTACGCCATTTTGTAAAACTGCGAATGATGGGCTGTCTGTTTTTCGGAATGGCACGCCTGAGCTTTTTGTCATTGTTCCGGTGTCTGGCATAAAGACCATAATAGCGGATCATTTTGTAGTGATGTTCCGGGATGTGCTGGATGAGCAAAGAAATAAAATCCAGCGCAGGGATACATTTTTTAACAAAAGCATTGTCTTCATGGCGATGATAATGGAAAGTAACATTTTTACCATCATAAGAATCAATGCGGTTTAAGGCAATGACAGGGCGTCTAAGATAGCGGCTGATATATTTGGTGACTGTTTTAGTATCGCAAAGATTAGGTTTGGCATAGACGTAGAAGCCGTTAGAATCTTTTTTATAAATGGCAGCTTTGATCTTTTGGAAGGATGGTCCGATCTGTTTTTCCATTTCGTTTAGCAGAGCAGTTTGAAAAGACATACGGAGCAAGGTGTAGTCAAAATGTTTAACAATGCGCCAAAAGCCGTCATATGAAAAGCCGCCTTCTGTGAACAGGCAATGGATATGAGGGTTCCATTCAAGAGGACGCCCGAAGGTATGAAGAACACAAATAAAACCAGGGACAAAGTTCCTGGACATGTTTAACTTGAAAAACATACGAAGAACGACACTGCGTACAGCATGAAACAAGCAGTCAAGAAGAGAACGGTCTTCCAGGAAGAAATGGCGAAAGTCTTCATCAATAGTAAAGACACAGTGACGGTGAGAGCATTGGATGAGTTGGAAAGCCATGGAGTTGGCTCTGTCCTGGCAATATTTGATGCCGCAAGTTGGGCAGAACCTGCTTTTGCAACGGAAAGGAACAAATTTAAGGTTACTGCATTTGGGACAGGAATACATTGCACCACCGAAAGCCGGGTCACCGCAGTTAATCATTTTTGTTACGTTATCAATGACAACCTGACGTGGATGCAAGATGTATACCATTTCTTCGTAATGGTCATTAAAAATGTTTTGGAGTATGTTCATAAGATAATTATGACGCAAAAGAAGAAAAAAGAAAACCCCACCCCTCAAGATTGAGGGGCAGGGGAGTTGAAGTGTCGAAGACACTTTTTCGAATAATCTACATATTTTTCAAAACACAAAAAATGGGCTGCTGTACTGAAAATTCGGTACAGCAGCCCATTGACTTTAAATCAAATGATTATCCATCAAATGATTATTCTGCATAATTAATAGTAGTATTGTATGCATCCTCAAGACCTTTAACCAGATCAGCTAAGGTATTGCCTTCTACAGTAATCTGATTGTTACTACTAGCGGTTTTCAGAACTTTGTTATCGGTATACAGGATAACGTGTCTGTCTTTATCTACATAGTAGTAGCAGTCGTTACCATCTTTTACACCAGAGGTCTTGGACTTCTGAATGTTACCACTGGTATTTACCAGATATTTCTGTGTAGCATCGTTCATAACCCAAACACGAACAGTCTCATTATCCTTATTTACATAAGTATAAGTAGCAGAGGTCTTCGGAGCATCCAGTTTGGTTACATTCGGAGCGGTCTCAGCATTGATATCATCACCATCAGCACTCGGCTCAACATTAACAAGCTGATATTTGTCATCGGAATCTGCTTTGATTCTCATACCCTTGATGTAGATGTACTTCTTGTCATCAATACCAGTTACACCCTTACCCTTGCCAGATGCAGGAGTACCGGTCTTCTGGAAGTAGAAGTTGTAGGACTCGCCATCCAGAGTAACAGTTACGTTACCGGTCTTCATAACAGCGTCGGTATCAATATCATCTTTGGAGCCGAAGTAGTACAGATCACCATCGATATCGTCAGACTCAACGTTGGTATCTAACAGAGTATCCAACTCATCAGCGTCCAGACTGTCATCATATACTGTTGTAACTTTACCGTCAACAACATCAATCTGGTTCAGACCAGCAAGTGCACGAGCTGCCTTGGTGGTCTCAGCCTCGTTCTCCTCGCCCGGATAGAAGCCATAGTACTTGCCATTGATCTTGGTGATCTCGCCAGACTTAAGGACACCGTCCTTGTCGGCATAGTACCAACGCTCTTCCTCGTCATTAGCATCACCTAATGCAAAGCTCTTGTCATCAGCGTAGTTGAGGAAAGCGTTGTCGCTGTCCAGAGCCGGAGCAACTACCTTGAACCAGCCCTTGCTTACACGAGCGCCATCCTCTGGGCTGTTGAAGTATCTCCATGCAGATGCAGAAGAAGCCTTCAGAACTCTGTCGCTGGTAGAAACATTGTACCACTCGTATACCATTACTCCACGGTTGTCGAAGTGATAACGCTTGCCGCCGGATTTCCAGGTAGCATCTTTCTTATCATCAGCGTGGGTACGTTTTTTACCGTTGGACTTGAAGTTGAACCAGTAATCGTAGTCATCGTCCTTGTCATCTTTGTCATCATAAACGGTGATCTTCTGCCAACCGGTCTTCATGGAACCATCTTCCCAGGAACCCAGATAGTAAACTGCATCTTCCCAGCCGTCATCCTCGCTCTGACGCTCAGACTGGTCATTTACCCAGCCCCACAGCATGATACCATCATCGTCGAATGCGTATCTCTTGCCATCGATGGTCTTGAAGGTAGTCTTTCCACTGGACGGAGCCTTGATAGCTTTACCATTAGACTGCATGTAGTAGTAATGGTACTCAGCCAGATCATCATCATCCTGCTCTTCGTTCACAACCTTAACCCAGGTGTTCTTTACCATAACACCGGTAGCGTCAACGTAGTAGGTGTTATCATCATCCTCAATGATTTTGTCGGTAGCCATTGCACCACCCTCTTCGCTGTCCAGGTAGTACCAGCCATCGCCAGATTTTCTCCACTCGTTCTCTACTCTATTGCCATCTTTGTCGTAGTAGTACCAGGTACCGTCTTCCTCAACCCAACCCTGAGCTGCGAAAGAAGTCATAGCACCACCGATAGCTAACAGAGCTGCTGCAGATGCAACTGCAGCTACTTTAGTCTGCTTTCTCATAATGAATGCACTCTCCTTCTTACTTTTTTGAATTTGCTACGAAATTCTAAATTGCATTACGAGACGATTATACTTCCTATAAGGCAAATTATTGAGAGGAGACGGGCAAGGCAGTGGAGGGGAATATTGGGGAAATATAAGGCAATTTGAGGCTGGCTGTATGGGAAATAGTCGTTGCCGAAAGAAGAAAAAAACATTATAATCAAAACAGATTTACAAATGAAAGGGACACATAGACATAGCACACAGATACAAAGAGGAGAATTTATGGGAAAACAAAAAACGGTTCAGAAGGATGCCTTTGCAGACAGCTGTGCTTCCATTATCAGTGGTGTGATCAGTGTATTTTTGTTTGTGCTGGTAATGGGTCTGCCGCTGTATGTGCACGATTCCTATTTTGATATTCTGGAGAGCAAGTTTAAGTGGTACAGCGGAAGCTTTCTGCTGATGCTGGGTATTGCATTTGTGCTAGGGCTTGTAATGCTTGGCATTGACTGGAAGGAGTACCGGGGAGAGCATAGCAGGAAGCTGTTTTCCGGCCTGAAGCCGCAGAACTGGAAACAGACATTTGGCCCTGCGGATGCAGCGGTAATCCTGTTCTGGCTTATATCACTCATTTCCACCTGTCAGTCCCGGTATCGCTATGAGGCGTTCTGGGGGAATGAAGGGCGTTACAGCGGTTTGTTTTTGATGACATTATATGTGGCCATGTATTTTGTTGTGAGCCGGTTCTGGAAATTTCAGGGCTGGGTGATTCATGCGTTTTTGCTTGCAGGAATGTTGGTATGCGGGCTTGGAATTACGGATTATTTTCGGATGGATCTTATGGGATTCCGGGTACGGATCAAGCCGGAGCAGGCCTACATCTTTGTTTCCACAATCGGAAATATCAATACCTACACTGCGTACATTGCGGTAATCATGGGGGCGGCAGCAGGAATCTTTGCCCTGTCGGAAAAACGCTGGGAACAGATCTGGTCTTATCTGTGTATGGTGGTGTCGTTCATGGCGATTATCATGGGCAGCAGTGACAATGCGTACCTTGCGGTGGGAGCCTTGTTTGCACTTTTGCCGTTGCTGTTATTTCGAAAGAAGAGCGGTGTGGTGCGATACCTGGTGATGGTGTCAACGTTTGCTACGGTGATGCAGGTAATTGATTTTCTGAATCACACGTATGAAAATACGGTGGTTGGTTTGGGCGGTCTGTTTCAGATTTTGACAGATATGCCGGGGCTTTTGCCGCTGACGGTTATGCTCTGGGGGATAACGGCAGTGGTATATAGCTGTCTGATGCGTAAGAAAACAAAGCAGGGAGATGAAATTGGGAGAAGATTACAGCAGGCATGGCTGGTATTTCTGGCTGTGGCGCTCTGCGTGGCTGTATATATGTTCATTGATGCCAACATGCTGGGTAACGGGGCACGCTATGGCAGCTTTGCGAATTACCTTGTATTCAATGACGGTTGGGGAACGAACAGAGGATATGTCTGGAGAAAGTCGATGGAGGCTTATAGCAAATTTTTCTTTGCTCATAAGCTGTTTGGATATGGCCCGGATACCTTTGGAATTCTGACAACAAAAAGTGTCTTCGCGGATATGGTAGAGGTGACCGGACAGATTTTTGATAATGCGCATAATGAGTATTTGCAATATCTGGTGACGATTGGGCCAATCGGGCTTCTGGCCTATCTGGTATTTCTTGTGTCAGCCTGCAGGCGAATGCTGCATTGCAATTTCAAAAGGGAGTATGTAGTGGCCTGCGCGCTTGCAGTGATCTGTTACTGCTTCCAGGCAGTGGTCAACTTAAACCTTCCGATCACGGCGCCGTTTTTGTGGGGAATGATTAGTGTGGGAACGGCAGCAGCGAGATCTCAACATATCAGAGATAATGTGAATGGACAATCCTGAAATAGATAAAAAGGGCCATGAAATGATAAAAACTGCGATTTCTGAGTGATTAAACGATGAAATCGCAGTTTTTTTGACGAAAAAATGAAAATGATAATTACAAATAATTACAAATATATTGCAATCCAGAATCTGGTATGTTATATTGATATTGGAATTTAACAGGAACAGAACGGATGTGATTATGTGAACGGATATACGGTATTTGATTTGCTGGCAGATATTATCTCAATGTTGCTGGCAGCTCGGGGCAGCCAGGCAGGGCAGAGCCTGGTGTGCCTGGGCGTTGATCCACTTTCTGCAGATATGAAACGGTTTCGCAATTATCTGCGAAAGCTTGAGGTGGCACTTCGCAGTGGAATCCAGATTCCGACGCATTTGTATCATATGGTTCGGACGGATGCAGAACAGTGCATTCAACGGGGAGATATACAAGGAACACAAATTCTGCTGAAGATTCTGGAAACAACAATCGGAGGTTTTCACGAAAATTATCATCGAATGAAATATAGTGGAAGTAGCTGGAAGAGTATTCTCCCGATACCACCGTTAAATAAGAATTATGAGAATGTTCATGTAAAGTTATATCCGGCGGAGTTCGCTGAGTGGATGAATTCAACTGGGCAGGATTTCTTTCTGAACCGATATGTGGCGGTTACGCCAGAGATGGAAGCGGAAGGCTGCATTCAGTGTGTTTATGTAAAAAGAACAAATCTTCAGGAAGTGTTGGCAGATAAACAGAGACTGGACATTGCTGTAGCTCCCATTTCCGGTGTGAACACGGTTGATATTTCTAAGAAATGTATTGCTTTTTCTGAAGTGATTCTGGAAAACGGGAGACCGATGAATACAGAAGAGCGAATTGTACGGATTGCAGAAGCTGCACTAAAGCAGGGGTGTGATATCATTGCATTTCCGAAAGCTACAGTGAATGTGGATGTTATTGTACGACTTCAGAATTTGTTACAGTCCTACTCGGAGCAGCCAGTATTGCTGATTTCACCAATGTATTATGAGGGGCATCGAAAAAATGTGAAGGTTTTTGGGAAAAATGGACGAGTTCTCTATGAATTTAGTCAGTGTGATGAAAATCCAGAAAAGGGATTGCTGGTTATTGATCAGGTGTGCGGGCTTACCATACCGTTACAAACGCGGGAAAGCAGATGTGCATGTTTGAATACAGGAGCAGGAAAATTTCTGACAGAACGCCTGGATGGAGCGGGAGAATGTAAAAAATGGTCAAAACAGGGAGGAAACAAAGACTGGTGTGAAATGTGCGATATGGACTATTGTTATTATGAAATTTCCATATCAAAGACAGAGGGCGGTTTTCAGTATGAATGCAACTATAGAACTGCATAACATGAGGACAAAAGGAATGAAAAAGAACAGTGAAATAATAACGAGAGAACATCTGAAAGTGGAATGGCTCGTAAGTGAACGGGAAAAGCTTGAAAACATTTTGATAGAACAGATCAGGAAACCTGATCTATCTAATCTGAAGAAGAGTTTGGAGCAGAAAGAAGAATTTGCGCAGATGATTCAAACATTCATGGAGAGTCTGAGAGTAATTGTGAAAGAAGAACTGGCTAATCAGATTTTTGAGCTAGGAGCCTTCTGGGAAGCACTGGAACAGTGCGAAAAGGAGCAGGAAGAGTTGCAAAAACAGCAAAAGTCGGATGCAGATCATTTCGAAGAGCAAACTGTGTACAAGGATCAGATTTTAAAAATTCTGTGGGAAAAGGAGCCGGTTTTGCATAAAGAACTGGCAGAAGAACTTCAGATTTCGTCGAACAATCTGAGTAATGTCATGAGGCGAATGAAAAATGTAGCCATTCCGTTGATTGAGGAAAATGCAGTTGGAAAAAACAAGTTTTATCAGTTAAATCGTGAGGGGCGGCATTATGTACTGGAAAATATGGATTCGTCAGATCGAACTGAAGAGCTTGAGGAGTATGCTTTTCAAAAGAAATATAAAGAAAAAGTGAAATTAGAATTCCAGATAAATGAGGAATATACAAAGTTTGCAGAAGCTTTCTCGATGTTAAAACAGGAGAAACGAACGGAAGAATTTTTTGTAACGTTTCAGTACCATGCCAAAAAAGATGATCGCTACAGAGAACTTGCAGAGTTTCCCAATATACATATTGAAATGAGAAATGGAACAGAGCAGCGCAAGAAACGATACCAGCAATATTTTTATAGTACAATAAAAGATTACACAAGAAAGGAAGGCTTGCAGAGCCAGGGTAGTGACAATGAAAAAAATATTGGACGAGATGGATTACTTTATCAAGAAGTCAGGAAAAAATTGGAAGATTACGATGCTCAAATGCATTCAGGACGATGCCGGAGAAGTGGATTATAATGGAGATATTCCATATGAAATCACAGAGGCTTTTTCAAGTGTTTGTGATTATTTGAGAGAAGTACTTCCGATGGAAAATAAGGAGGATGTAGAGAAAGTCAGGTCTTACTTCGGAAAAGAGGAAGCAGTTTTTCAGGAGTTGTTGAATTATGTAAAGGGAAAAATGAAGGGCTATTATCGCATGGCCCCAATTCGAGAATTGGAAAAAACATCACCGGATACAGTGACAAATATTCTGGGACAGATTTTGGACAATTTTGTATTTCGATTTGATCCCCGGTTTTGCAGAACATATTATGAAGAACTGGGATTTAAAGAATTAACGGATTTATATGGTGTAGCCATTACTTTGGATAGTTTGGTCTCGTTTGTGGTAAAAGATAATTATACAAAGGAAGCAATTGGAGCGTTTTTGGCGGAGATTACTTATATGAGTAAAACAACCTGTGAATATCTGGCCGAGAAAATAGACCAGAATTTTGAACAGTTAAAACTGACAATTATTCTCAACCAATTTGGGCAGAAGTAAGCCGGATCTTTTGGCAGTGTAGTAACCTGGGGGCGGCGTGAAAAGGAAGTGAAACTATGGGGCATCGACGAAAAACGCCGCCGGAAACAAAAGAACGAAAAAATATTGAGTCTGATCTGGGCGATAAGGAACAAAAACAAGAAGATCAGAGCGCTGTAAATACAATGAGATCCAAGGCAGAGGGTTTTAATAAAGACTTGAATATCATTGGAGGAATAATTTTTACCAGCAATACAATATATACATTCTGCGCAGAGCATAAACTGTTGACATTTCGTTTTTTTGCAGTAGCTTTTTGCTGGGTGCTAATGAATATTGCTACAAAGGCTGGTAGATGGAAAAATTTATTACTGGTGGTGTCTGGAATGATAGCAGCAGGTGCTCTGGGAACAGTATTTGTTGATTGTGGATGGCTGGTTTTTCATCCACCGATTCTGGAAGCACTGAGCGGGGAAAAGAAGGAAACGAGTTTGTCTTCATCCGCAGGGCAATCCTTATACTCTTCCATAGATGAGCGCGCTATCCATTCCACCGAAGCGCCGGATACCGGCTATGAGATGGCTGAGAAAACGGAGAAGTTGAGCGAGGATTCCCAGCGAGAACAATTGATGAATGCCGGAAGGTCAGTTGGTATATCTGGAAGCAAAGAGAATTTTGAAAATTTTCGCACTCAGATCCTGCAGACTGCGAATGAATGCACTCAAGAGTCGAATTATGCGGTGGAAAGTTCAAAGAAGCGAGCCAGGATTACAAAGAATGCTGACGAGGCGGATCAGTTAACCCGGAAAGTATATTATAACCCGGAAGAAGGTTTTACATTTGCAGTTAAAATTTGTGAGCTGCGGAAAGAAAATTACGAGTTGTTCCCATCGCTCAATACAGCAACGCTGATGGGAAATGCATCGTTGGACTGCCTGTGCTTTATGGGAATGATTCGAGAGGATAGCAAAAAGTCTAGTACAATAGACATTTCCATTTTCAATAAGGAAAATGCAACTAATTACGGAGATATTGCGGCAGAGGGATTTCTTCAGGCAAGAATGAGAGCTGTCCGGGTTCAAAATTATACCAGCAAGGGAAAAACAGAATATGGTTTAGCCCAGTTGTTCCACCGGCTTGGTGATATCAGTGAGTTTTTTTCAGAAGAAGACTTGATACTGTCTCTTGGGATAGCAGCTGTATTCTACACGGAATGTGCGGTAGATGATGAGCGTTGTTATGAGGAGGGTGCAGTTTCTGAAGAACAGCATAATTCTGCAGAATACGCGGCGATTACCTTCGAAAAGCTGGATGCCAAAGTAAATTCACAGGATGGATTTTTTCTTGAACAGGCAGAAAAATATTATACGTATGCATTGCGTAATGAAAACCTGGGTGCGGCCAAGCGGAAAAAGCTGGAAGGATATCGGCAGACGATACGCAACAATCTGAAGCAAAAAGCGAGATATGAATGAAAAGTAAATCATTCTTTAGATAATAAATCAGAACAAAAGTGAAAAGGAGGTGAGGCAAAATTCGGGACTTACAGAGAATGCAGCAACAAAAAAGCTGAAGCGGGAACTTCAGCTTGTTGTTAATGACCATACGGATCATTAGATAACCTTACTCATCTAATTTATCACGTATCATTTGATATAACAATCCCGAAACTGTTGTTCGACATTAATTTGGATTTGTGAAGTATTCCAAAGTGGGTCATTCTTTGTTCGATTATAGATATTAAAAGAAAACAACAAGGAGATTTTGATTATGAATTTAAAGGTTACAAAACAATCAAACACAGGGCTTAATACAGAATTTGTTAATACTGATTCAGGAAGGCGTGTATCTCTTGATCATGCAATCCGTCAAATTGAGAAAGGCAACCCCAATTATAAAAACTATCAAACGGTAAAATTATCAAATGGGACGACTTATGTACGTTCAAAAGCAGACGGCAATAAGATGAACAATATTGAATAGATAAAACATGACAGTGTTGTCATCATTTGGTTATAAAGCCTGATTTTTAAACATTAATTAAGGTTTTATGCAGGAAATACAAGTTGAAACAAATACGCTGAAATGCTATACTTATAAAGCATTTCAGCGTATTTTCGTATATCTGGAATGTGGTTTTAAACGAGGGAGGAAACATTTTGAAAACGTATGAGAAGTACAAGCGCATCATCAAGTGTACCTTTGCGGCCGTCATGGCGGCGGTGCTGGTGGCTGCGTTTGCATATATCTGGATCGAATATTACAATGCCGATATTCTGCAGCGCCCGTATTTCCGAAAAGGAAACTGGGCGATTATTGCACTTTATGGCTTAGTACTGATCTTCCTGATGACCATCTATGGCGGCTTCCGGGTGGGCTTTTTGAAACGGGGAAACCTGATCTATTCCCAGATTCTGTCACTGGTGCTCACGAATATCTTTACTTATGGAGAGATTGCTATTATTGACCGCCATTTCCTGGACGCGAGACCACTAGTGGTGATGGCTGTGGGCCAGGCTGCGTTTGTTGTAGTGTGGACACTGCTGTTTCAGGCATTTTACGAGGCCATATTTCCGCCGAAGCGTCTGCTGCTGATCTCCGGTGACCGGTCGGAGCAGAAGCTGGTAAAGAAATTTGATTCCCGCAAGGATAAGTATATCATTGAGCGGGCGGTGGATTACCGCATGGTTGCAGATGCGCTTTATGATGAAATGCACGGATACGATGCGGTTATGATTGGTGACATTCCATCGGAAGCACGCAACCGCATCATCAAAGAATGCTTTGCAAGATCTATCCGCACATACAGTGTGCCGAAAATCTCAGATATCCTGATCCGCAGTTCTGTGGATCTGAACCTGTTTGATTCACCGATTCTGCTTTCCAGAAACGCAGGTCTGACGGTGGAACAGCAGTGGGTGAAGCGTCTGGTGGATGTGGTGATTTCCGGATTGGCTGCGGTGGTAACACTTCCAGTCTTTGCCCTGATTGCCATTGCTATCAAATTGACGGATGGCGGCCCGGTGTTTTATACTCAGACGAGAATGACGCAGGGCGGCAGAAACTTTGAGATTTACAAGTTTCGGACCATGGTTCAGAATGCCGAGAAGCTGAGCGGGGCCCGCCTGGCTTCGGAGCATGATCCGCGCATTTTACCGGTGGGACGTCTGCTTCGCGCTACCAGACTGGACGAGCTTCCACAGATCTACAATATCTTAAAGGGTGAGATGTCTGTGGTAGGGCCAAGACCGGAACGCCCGGAGCTGGCTGCGGAAATCATAAAAGAGATCCCGGAGTTTTCCTACCGCCTGAAGGTAAAGGCCGGTCTGACCGGTTATGCCCAGATTTACGGCAAATACAATACAACGTTTTACGATAAATTAAAGATGGATCTCATGTATATTCGAAATTACTCTTTGCTGCTGGATCTGAAACTGATCCTTATGACACCGAAGATCCTCCTTATGAAAGAAAGTACGGAAGGGGTAGCTGATGAAAAAGAAGATCCGAATTCTGCATGTTCTTAGTTCTCATATTTATTCCGGCGCGGAAAATGTGGTATGCCAGATCATCTCCCTGTTTCAGAACGATCCAGACTATGAAATGATCTACTGCAGCCCGGATGGCTCAATCCGAAAAGCACTGGAAGAGCGGAAAATCTCCTATATGCCGATTGAGAAGGTGAGCCGGAGCGAGGTGCAGCGTGTCATCTCAGAAACGGCACCAACTCTGATCCATGCGCACGATGTGCGCGCCAGCATTGTCTGTGCCATGGCAGCAGACAGCATGAAAAAAAACAGACTCCCGCTTATCTCTCACATCCATGCCTGTTTCGATTCCATGACTAGAGTTTCCGCAAAATCGGTGTCGTATCTTTTATTCACCCATTGCTTTTCCAGAATCTTCTGGGTATCGGAATCATCGTTGAACCGTTATGCATTTTCAGGGATGGTAAAAGGAAAAAGCCAGGTACTTTATAACGTGATCGACCGGGAAAAACTGGAACAGCGCTTGCAGGAAGATTCGACATCTTATGATTATGACGTGGTGTTTCTGGGGCGGTTTACGGAGCAGAAAAATCCGCAGCGGATTGTGGGGATTCTGGAGCAGTTAGAACAACAGCTGCATCCATCGTCAAAGCAGCTTCATGCGGCCATGATCGGTGACGGAGAACTTTATGAACCGATCCGGGAGTTGATCAAAGAAAAGAAGCTGGAACAGGTTATTGTGCTGCCAGGTTATATGACCAATCCATATAAGGCACTGACATCTGCCAAGGCCTGTCTTATGGCGTCACGCTATGAAGGAACACCCATGAGTGTGCTGGAAGCTATGGCACTTGGTGTTCCGGTAGTCAGTACACCGGTGGACGGAATTGCAGATGTAGTAGAATCTGGTGTGACCGGATATCTGGAGGAGACGAATGAAAAGTTGGCGGAGCGGCTGCAGGAATTGCTGACGGATCCAGCAAAGCAGAAACAGATGTCCGAAGCTTCTAAACGAAGATTTGAGCAGATCTGCGATCTGAAGCAATATAGAGAAACACTGGAGCAGGTTTATCGGGAGAGTGCAGTATGGTAATCATTTTTACATCGAACACAAAGGGCGGCATTGTCCAGTTTTCCTTTCAGATGGCACAGACATTTGTGGATATCGGTTATGAGTGCAAGGTGATGCTGCCGGACAATGCGGCATGCGGTGCTTATGAAGAAATATTGCAAAAGCAGATGGTGATTCCGTATCGCAAGGTGAAAACCTTTTCCAACAGCGATCCAGATTTCCTTCAGACTGTGGAGCGATTGCGGTCTTACGAACCAGAACTGGTTTTGTATGCAGACAGCAGTATCATGAGCATGCGGGTCTTGCTGAAGTCAGGACTAGAGCAGCGCTCGATTGTAACCATGCATGATGTTTATCCGCACCTGACCAGAGAGCGGCTGAAAACCAGATTGGTTAACCTGGCAGCAGACCGGCTTGCATATCAGGCCTGCAAACGATGCTTAGGCGTGTTACTGATGTCGGAAAGCTGCCGCAGCCTTTATGGAAAGCGTTATCCAAGGTTAAAAGAAAAGACTTCTGTCATGCGTCTGGGAGCGCATGTTCCGGTGGAAGGAACTGCAGTTCCAGAGGAAATCCAGGGCGTGCAGGATTATTATCTGTTTTTTGGCCGGATTGATCAGTATAAGGGGATCAGCCGACTGCTGAAAGCATACCAGCAATATGAAGAAGGAAAGCCAGATCATCGCCGCCTGGTGATCGCCGGATCCGGGAATTTCTCGGAAGAAGAAAAACAATTGCTGGATTCCATGCCGGAAGTCATCTGCATCAACCGTTTTCTGAATGATGAAGAAATCACACCATTGTATCAGAACTCCCGCGCTGTCGTGCTTCCTTATCTGGAAGCGTCCCAGAGTGGGGTGCTGCCGATTGCGTATAAATATGGGAAGCCGGTGATTGTCAGTGACCTGCAGGGGTTGACAGAGAATGTGTGGGAGCATCACACAGGACTGGTGGCGAATGATGTTGAGGCATTGGAAGATGCGTTGAAGCAGATGGATGACGATGGGGTGTATCGAGAAATGCAGCAGGAGATTGGGAACTATTATAGAGAACATTATGACTGGGGACGGAATCTGAAGAGGGTTTTGGAACAGTATGGTGTATAGT
Organism: Clostridium sp. AF32-12BH; assembly: GCF_003477935.1. Classification (NCBI taxonomy): domain Bacteria; kingdom Bacillati; phylum Bacillota; class Clostridia; order Eubacteriales; family Clostridiaceae; genus Clostridium; species Clostridium sp. AF32-12BH. The sequence continues at coordinate 123,791 of NZ_QUEH01000006.1, forward strand.
GTGGAAAGTTCTGGTGTTGCGTGGCGTGAATATTAGGTATATACTGAATAAGTAAGGCAATTGATAATGGAGACAAGTCTATGGATTATATTCTAATCAAATATTTTGGAGAAGAGAAATACAGAAAAGCTTTTCTTGATGGCAACCTGTATATGAATTCACTGTATTATTTTCGGAATCAGTTTGCACTTGATCAGGCTGCTGAAAAACGAAGAAAAGATTTGGAGAAAATCCTAAATTGGATCCGAATACCTATATGGTTCCTATTCTTGGTGGACCGGGACCAGGACAGATTGATTTATTCGAAGGTACAGCTGGGACAGAAGAAGTTTGCAGAGCATCTGTTCCTGATGATTATAAAGAGTATGCGATTGCGGATGTTGTTTATCGATCTGTTGGTATGGGATATTGTAATGTACTTTGCTTTTATAAAATGAGCTATCAGATGTATCTAGAGCGTTTTATAAAAGACTCTGCTCCTCAATTGGAAGAATTTGGTCGATATGCGATTATTCTGAAAGATGTAGATGAATTTACAAAACGAATTACTCGGGCTGTAAAAAAGCAAGGTTACCAAGCTACGTGTGGACCTGTCTCTTACAGAGATTTGAAATTAAATGGAGGACCGGCTAAAACGGGGCATCATGTGACTATAAAAGAAGGACTTTTGCACGATATAAGCGATTTGCATTTAAAACGAGATGCTTTTATCAAAATGAGCAAATATTCCTATCAAAATGAATGGCGAGTTGCTTTGTGTCGTGGAACAAAAGATACAAGTGCATGTTCTTTAAAGATAGGAAATATTCGAGATATTGCGTATTGCGTGGAACGAGATAAACTAATAGATTCTATAGAAATGCTTTTTCAAACGCGCTAGATAAAGAAAAACTCAAGCAATTGGTATGGAGATGACAGACGTCAATTGAGGGATCATTTGTATCAACTTGGAGATAATAAGGCGGAACAGTTTATTATAATCGGTGGAGAAGAAAATGGAAGATAAAATTAGAGTAGCAATGTTTGGCTAAAAAAGGCTTTCGCGCGAGGGTGGAGTAGAAATTGTAGTAAAAGAACTTTGTACTAGAATGGCGCGAGATGGTTATCAGGTTACTTGTTACAATAGATCGGGGCATCATGTGAGTGGCGCAGAGTATGATAAAAAATTGAGTATGATGGAATTCATCAGAAATTCGTTCCGACAATCGAGAAAAAAGGGGATGGAGATATAATAGGGTCAACCAAGAAAAACCGATAAATAAAGGATTTCGACGGCTCGACTCGTTCAACAAAAGTATTTATTTGCTGATAGGCTGTGGAGAAGCTGAAATCCAGAGTTTATAGGTGGGAGATTTTGATGCAACTCTGTTTTGACCCACAAAATGAGCAGCAGGTAAAAAATTAAGAAGAACGAATCGAGCCTACGGTGGATTGCTATTGAGTAATCCGCCGTGGCTTGTTTGCTGTTTTATCAAAAAATGAGTGAGGGAGAACAAAACTATGAAAAACTATAAAATTGCTGTGGCCGGCACGGGATACGTCGGACTCTCGTTGGGAGTGCTGTTCGCGCAGCACCATCAGGTGGTAGCAGTCGATATTGTGCAGGCTAAAGTCGATATGATCAACAATAAGAAATCTCCGATTCAGGATGATTATATCGAAGAATACTTGGCAGAAAAGGACTTGAATTTGACTGCAACGCTGGATGCAAAGGCAGCATATAGTGATGCGGATTTTGTTGTGATTGCGGCTCCTACTAACTATGACAGCAAGACCCAGCACTTTGATACGTCTGCGGTTGAAACTGTAATCAAGTTGGTCATGGAATATAATCCTAATGCCATTATGGTTATCAAGTCCACAATCCCTGTGGGCTATACGGCAAGTGTAAGAGAAAAGTTCAACAGCAAAAATATCATCTTCAGCCCGGAGTTTCTGCGCGAATCCAAAGCTCTCTATGATAACTTGTATCCTTCCCGCATCATTGTTGGTACTGACTTGAACGATGAACGTCTGGTAGAAGCTGCTCATGAGTTTGCCGGTCTGTTGCAGGAAGGTGCAATCAAAGAGAACATTGACACGTTGTTCATGGGCTTCACTGAGGCCGAGGCAGTCAAGCTGTTCGCCAACACCTATTTGGCATTGCGCGTTGCTTACTTCAATGAGCTGGACACTTATGCAGAAAGTAAGGGTCTGAACACCCAGCAGATCATTGATGGTGTTTGCCTTGATCCTCGTATTGGTAGCCACTACAACAATCCGAGTTTTGGTTATGGCGGCTACTGCCTGCCGAAAGACACCAAACAGTTGCTAGCAAACTATGCGGATGTGCCGGAAAATCTGATTGAAGCAATTGTGGAATCCAACCGTACTCGTAAGGACTTTATCGCAGATCGTGTTCTAAAATTGGCTGGCTATTATGGCTATGATGCAGAGAATGAGTTCGATGAGGACAAGGAAAAGGCGGTGACAATCGGTGTTTATCGTCTGACCATGAAGAGCAATAGCGACAACTTCCGTCAGAGTTCTATTCAGGGTGTTATGAAGCGTGTGAAGGCAAAAGGTGCAACGGTTATCATCTATGAGCCGACCCTAAAAGATGGAGAGACTTTCTTCAGCAGTGTTGTAGTGAATGATTTGGAAAAATTCAAGGTAATGAGCCATGCCATCATTGCAAACCGTTACGACAAGTGCCTTGATGATGTGAAAGAGAAAGTTTATACAAGAGACATTTTCCAGAGAGATTAAGATTGTGGGTTAGCAGAGAGATGAATGATACGAGAAAAATCAAGATATGTTTTGCGGCTTCATCGGGCGGACATTATGAGCAGTTGATGATGTTAAAGCCTTTGATGGAAAAATACGATAGTTTTGTTATAACGGAAAAAACGGATTACAGCGCAAAGGAAAAAGGCGAGAAAACATATTATATGAATCAAGTAAATCGCCGAGAAAAAGATTTTATCTGGCAGATGGTGATAAATACATTGAAATCTATTGACATTTATAGGAAAGAAAAGCCAGATGTAGTTATTTGTACGGGTGTTTTGGCGATGATTCCCATTTGCCTTATTGCGAAACTTATGGGGAAAAAGCTCATTTACATAGAATCATTTGCAAAGGTGACTTCTCCTACTGAAACAGGGAAGCTACTTTATAAGTTTGCCGATCAATTCTATGTGCAGTGGAAACCGATGCTGAAGTTCTATCCTAAAGCTATATATTTAGGAGGAATCTATTAAATGGCAGAGAAAATTTTTATAACATTGGGCTCTCAGAAATTTCAATTCAATAGATTGCTTATAGCTGTGGATAAACTGTGCGAAAAAAAGATTGTTTGCGGAGAAGATGTATTTGCACAGATTGGGTACAGCGACTATGTTCCTAAGAATTATAGCTACAATAATTTTCTGGACAGAGAAGAATTTAGCGTGGAAATGGGTAAGGCAGATATAGTGATTACTCATGGTGGAACAGGTGCTATTATTGGCGCAGTAAAAAAAGGAAAGAAAGTCATTGCTGTTCCACGTCTTGCAAAATATGGAGAACACGTTGACGATCACCAGTTGCAGTTGATTAAACAATTTGATGATTTGAATTTGATTTGCCCGTGCAGAGATACAGATGAATTGGCAGAGGCAATAGAAACAGTAAAATATACAAGATATGCGGCATACGAATCCAATACAACCACTATCGTAAATAGCATAGAAAAATACATAAAGGAACTTTGATATGAATAAAGAAAAGATTATGACTTTTGTAAAAAAAAGTCTAAGGTTTTTGCCGGATAAGGTGTATATAAAATTATACTATCGGCTAAGAGTTGGTAGAAAATTGAATATGGGCAATCCGGAAACTTTGAATGAAAAACTTCAGTGGTTAAAGTTTAATTACAGATTTCCATTGCAGTCAATTGTGTCAGATAAATTATTAGTTCGAGATTATGTAAAAGAAAAAATAGGAGAGAAATATTTAATTTCGTTGTTGGGAAGCTGGAAAGAATACAGTGACATTGATTTCTCTGCACTTCCAAATCAATTTGTCTTAAAGTGTAATCATGATTCAGGAGGATTGGTTGTTTGTACAGATAAAGAAAAGTTGAATCATGAAGAAGCAAAAAAGAAAATCGAAAAATCATTAAGAAGCAATTTCTTTTATATTGGTCGTGAATATCAATATAGAAATATTAAGCCTATGATTATTTGCGAGAAATTTATTTCGGATAATGGAAAAGTTCCAATGGATTATAAAATCTATTGTTTCAACGGAAAACCGGATGTCATACTCGTTTGCAGAGATAGATTTAGCAAGAATACTCATCGAGCCTCATATCTGTTTTTTGATCAGAAGTGGAATTTTCAGCCATTAGATAAGGGCGATGAAAATTTGCAGGATGTGAATATTCCAAAACCAGAAAACTTGGATGAAATGATTGAGATTGCCAAAAAGTTATCGGAAGATTTTGTGTTTGCAAGAATTGATTTGTATAACATTAAAGGCAAGATTTACTTTGGAGAGATCACTCTGTCCCCTAATTCGGGATTCGATCCGGATATCAAATATGAAACAGACCTAATGTTTGGTCAAAAACTTGAAATTCCATATTGGAATGACATAAATCGAGCAATATAAATTAGCGTGAAAATTTGAAAAAGATATAAATGCTTATCTGAGGGAAGGCAAGAGGGAAAGTGTATGGAAGCAAGTTTTTGGGCATTGATACCGCCGATTCTGGCTATTACCATTAGCCTGATAACAAAAGAAGTTAATTTATCTTTGGTTATTGGAATTATTGTCGGATGTGGTGTTTACTGCCGATTTAATCCATTTATCACAGTGACGACGATGTTCGATATAATGAGCAGCAAAGTCTACAGCAATATGGGCGTTTTGTTTTTTATCGTCTTATTGGGCATGATTGTTCGTTTAATGAATATGTCGGGAGCAACTCATGAGTATGCAAAGTGGGCTAGCTAAAAACGAGAAAACAGTCAATGCTTGCGACAATGGCACTTGGAATCATTATTTTTGTGGATGATTACTTTAATTGTCTTACGGTTGGAACGGTAATGCGCCCAATTACTGATAAAAATAAGGTTTCCGGAGAAAAGCTGGCATATATTATTGATTCGACCGCTGCGCCTATTTGCATCATTGCTCCGATTTCTTCTTGGGCGGCTGCGGTGAGTTCGTCATTGCCGGATGGATCAACTATTGATGGCTTTCAATTATTTATGAAAACCATTCTTTGCAATTATTATTCATGGTTCTCATTGGGCATGATATTGCTGACTCTTCTTTTTTCTGCTGATTTTGGAAAAATGAGAGAATTTGAGAAGAAAGCAGTTAATGGAGAGTTGAATATTGCGGTTGATAAGGAAACCAATACCAAAAGACGTGGAAAGGTTCTTGATTTGATACTTCTGGTAGTGTTTTTAATTGCATTCTCTATTCTTTCTATGCTGTATACAGGAGGATTATTTGAAGGAGCTTCCATAGGAGATGCCTTTGCAAACTGTGATGCGATTTTAGGATTGGCTATGGGTGCTGCATATTCAGTGATTTTTGTTGCACTTTTGTACCTGTCAAGAAAGATTATAACGCCGAAAGAATTTTTAGACGGACTTGTTCAAGGTTTTATCAACATGGTTCCTGCAACATTGATTTTGACGTTTGCATGGACATTGAGTGGCATTTGTGGAACAGATTATTTGAATGCCGGAGGATTTGTCGCATCAGTAGTTGAAAAATATAGCATTTCGCTGAATTTGATGCCAGCAATTTTCTTTGTGGTTGCACTCTTGCTTGCGTTCTCGACGGGGACATCTTGGGGAACATTTGCCATTTTACTTCCTATTACAGTATCCGTATTCGGCAATCAACTGTTGCCATTAACTGCTATCACGACGGCGGCAGTTCTCGGTGGTTCTGTATGTGGTGACCATATCAGTCCGATATCTGATACTACGATTTTGAGTTCGACTGGTGCAGGATGCAGTCATATCAATCATGTATCCACGCAGATGCAGTATGGTATTGTTACAGCAGTCATTTCTACGATTAGCTATATTGTGAGCGGCTATACGGAAAATGTACTTATGGGATTTATTGTTGGTGTATTATTGCTGATTGCTTTTATTGGATGTGTGAAACGATATTATAAGAATAAATAATACTAGATAAATCTAAGGGGATTGAAGAAGAAAGATGGAGAATTAAAATGGTGAAAGTTTTAGTGGTTGGGCCGAGTCCGACAAGATCAAAGGGCGGAATGGCAACTGTTATTGAGGAAATCGCAAAAGATAAGACGTTAAATGTTAAATTTGACATAGATATATACGAATCGTATGTTGATGGGAATAAATTGAGCGTTTTGCTTTTTTCGGTGCTTTCCTTTATCAAGTTCTACTTCACGAAAAGAAATTATGATGTTTACCATATACACGCTGCTTCATATGGCAGCACATTTAGAAAAGGATGGTATGTTCATGCCGCGAAGAAGTGGGGAAAAAAAGTAATTTTACATATTCACGGTGCTGAATATATGCTCTTTTATGAAAAAAGCAATCAAAAAGATAAGATTGCTTCAATATTGAAAGAAGCGGATAAGGTTATTGCGTTGTCTGCCGATTGGAAAAAGAAGTTTGACGAAACATTTGGACTTAAAAACTGTGTTGTTCTTGAAAATGGTATAGATACTGAGAGATTGAAACCTGCTATAACGAGTGTCAAACAGCATCCACATACTTTTGTATCGCTTGGGCGACTTGGAGAAAGAAAAGGAACGTATGACCTCATAAAAGCAATAGAACGATCTAAGGTTCAAATACCGGATATTAAATGTTATTTGGCTGGCGATGGGGATATTGGCAGATGTAAGCAGATTGTTGAGGAAAAAAATCTCAAGAGCAATATTATTATTGTAGGATGGGCTGATTTTGATAGGAAATTAGAGCTACTTAAAAAATCTAGTGTATTAGTGCTCCCGTCTTATAATGAAGGACTTCCGATGGCAATTTTGGAAGGTATGGCTTGTGGGAAGGCTATTATAAGCACAACGGTCGGCGCAATTCCAGAAGTTGTAAAAGAAGAAAATGGAATTTTAATAGAGCCAGGAGATGTTGAAAAGCTTTCAGAAGCTTTAAGGAGATATTGTATGAATCAAGAGAGAGTAGAAAAAATAGGAAAAAATAATATTGCGCTTATTCATACAAAATACAGCATGGACGCGATGCATCAGAAATTGGAAAAAATATACGCGGATACTATGGGAGAAAAATAATGGATTTGAATATTGACAAAGTGTTGCTTTGGGGAAGAAAAAGCAAACATAAAATATGTAAGAAATTGATTTATTGGTTTTGTAAACATTATTTTTGTTGCGATATCCATCCAACAGACAAAATCTCACCAACGGTCGAATTTGCACATAATGGATTAGGCGTAGTTGTTAATGAAGATGCTGTTATTGGTGACAATGTGCTTATACAACATCATGTGACAATTGGTACAAATGGAAAAGGTGTCCCTAAAATCGGGGGGGGTCAGAATTGGAGCCTATGCCATAATTTTGGGAAATATCGAGATTGGTGAAAACGTCGTAATTGGTGCAGGAGCTGTTGTAACAAAATCTGTTCCGGCAAATGCAACGGTTGTTGGAAATCCGGCGCATATAATAAAAACAGGGGATAAACATGATTAATGAATTAGATGGAGGCATAAAAGGAGCAGTAGAACGTGCATTGAAATACGGTAATTTGCAATATAAGATACCGTGTGCTTTGTTCGATAAAATGGGTTACTCAAACCATGAACTGCAGGATTTGGAAGTTAGAAACAGGGTGTACTGTTATTTAAAGAAACACTACTCTATTTTTTTGGCTAACAGTAATTATGAAGAAAAGGATAGCGGCAAAACAACAAATAAGGTGTGGATTTGCTGGTTACAAGGAATTGAAAATGCACCTGATATCGTAAAGGTGTGCTATCAATCAATAAAAAAATGGATGCCGGATAAGGAAATTTGTGTTTTGAATCAAAACACTTTGTTTGAGTATGTCCAATTGCCAGATTATGTTATAAGCAAATGGAAAAGTGGAACAATCAGCAATACACTTTTTTCGGACTTTGTAAGACTGAGTGTTCTGACAAGATTTGGTGGTATATGGCTTGATGCAACTGTCTTTATGACAGGTGAGTTGCCTCAGTATATTTCTGATTCAAACTTTTTCGTGTACAAATCAAATGAATATGATGTTACAAAAGTGGGCGAAAGTTGGTTTATAAAGGCAAATGCTCACAATAGAATATTGCAAACTACATTGGATTTGATGAATGAATACTGGCGTAAAGAAGATAAAATCAGAGATTATTTCATTATGTTCATTTTCATGAAGATGGCAAGTGAAAAATATCCATTGGACATGAAAGATATGTATAAGGTACCAGCAGCTATTCCGATTATGATGCAAAAGTATCTTAGTATAGAATACGATGAGAGGATGTTTGAGAGTATTTGTAAAATAAGCAGTATTCATAAACTGACATATAAAATTGAAAGGGCAAATAAAAAAAGCCTATATGGGTGGCTATTAAAGCTTCTGTTGGAGGAAGTATGAAAAGAGAAAAACGTCTTTTAGTATCACCGATTGGTATGTTTATTACAATATCAATCATTGTAATGATATTTCAATATAATGTTTCACAGATATTTTCGGTAGTTAATTATTATGATGAAATATTTACGATAATTGTTTTTTTGATTTATGTCACTAGGAAACCCCAAATAAATGTAAATCAATTACGTGTTCTCGCTCTTATAGTCGGAACAGTACTTGTAGGATTAATTGGAAATTTGTTGTTTTCATTTCAGAGGCTTCCAATTGCAATTGCGGGAGATATATTAAGCGTAATTAAAGTGCCTATTGTTCTGCTATCCATAATGTACGGAATGAAGCAGCGAGAAATACAGTACACAGTGTCGAATTTGTGTGCTATTTTTAGAATATATATATGTATAGCTGCTATAACAGCTGTGTATGCTTATGCTAGTGCTGATAGTATTTTCTTTGCAAGTAAACGATTTGGAATTAGCGCATATAAATTTGTCTCTCAAAATGCAGGAATATTTGGATATGTTTTAATGGGTATGCTATCGGTATTGACACTTAATAAGAATCCTAAAAAGGGAGATAATATAATCAAAATTTTATCATTAATAATGATAGTCTTGACAACAAAAGGACCACAACTGGTTTTTGTGGCACTGTATATTTTCTTTCATCTATTTAGGCTCGGAAAACTTCGTTGGTATCATATTGCTGTGGTAGGGATAATCGCTGTTTTGCTTAGCGGTTATCAAATTCAACATTATATAAAACCGACAGAGGCAAGATATGCTTTGGCAATTGGAAGTCAAAAAATAGCAAGAGATTATTTCCCTATTGGAACAGGGTTTGCAACCTTTGGAAGTGAAATGTCAAAAGCATACAATTATAGTCAAGTTTATATATTATATGGATTAAGTCTAATTAGAGGACTTAATAAAGAATATACAGCTTATGTTACAGATAACTATTGGCCTATGATTATTGGGCAGTTTGGGGTTATTATTGCATTGTTCTTTTTGATGTACTATTTTGATCTGTTTAAAAAAATTAACAAGCATACGAAACGAGCGATAAAGCAAAGACAGATATTTTTAGCAATGTTCATAACCTTTATGTTTGGAAGTCTTGGTTCTGCATATTTGACTGCAGTAGAAGGTGTAATAGATTTTGTATATATTGGTATGTTCTTGAATATAAAAAATGGTGAAATTGGCAATGCAGAAATATAAATATTTAATAAAAAACATTGGACTTTTGACAATTAGTAAATTTGGATCAAAGATTTTAAATTTTATATTGATTCCATTGTACACAAATTTGCTTTCAACGATGGAGTATGGCACATATGATATTTATTCGACCACAATATCTCTGATGATTCCGATTTTGACGATTCAAATCGTTGATGGTGTGGTTAGATTTTCACTAGATGAGTCAAATGATAAAGCTGCTGTTTTTTCTATAGGTCTAAAAAGGGTTTTGATTTCATGTGGTATAGTTGCGATAATAGTTGCATTTAATACGAATTTAAGAATAATAGAGATTTTAGCAGAATACCCGTTGTGCTTGATTTTGATGTACTCTTCGGAAATTTTATATTCATTATTTTCACAATTCAGTAGAGGTATTGAAAGAATAAATGATTTGGCTATCGCAGGTATTATGAACTCTGCCACTATGCTTTGTCTGAACATTTTGTTTCTTGCAAAATTCAAAATGGGACTGGAAGGATATTTTTATGCAAATATAGTTGCATATATCGTGCCGACAATATTTATATTGATAAGAATTAAAGCGTGGACGTATATTCGCTTAAATACAAAGAAATCACTGTCTGAAGAAATGAATACATATAGTAAGCCTATGGTATTTAACAATCTGGCATGGTGGGTTAATAATGCATCAGATAGGTATATTGTTACATGGCTGTGTGGTGCAGCTGAAAATGGAATTTATTCGATTTCATATAAGATTCCGTCGCTTTTGAATGTTTTTCAAGAAATATTTAGCCAAGCATGGACCTTGTCTGCAGTAAAAGAATACGATGTTAATAATTCTGATTTCTATACCACAGTGTATGAAATATATAATTTTGCGATGGTTTTGACATGCTCTTGCTTGATTGTTGTAGATAAGCTAATAGCGAAAATTTTATTTTCACGAGAATTTTATACAGCGTGGATGTATGCCCCATTTTTGATGATATCAGTTTTATTTGGCTCGCTATCAGGTTTGATTGGAGGAATTTTTTCGGCAGCAAAAAAATCAGATGTTTTTGCAAAAACTACAATTTTTGGCGCAAGCGTAAATACAGCATTTAATATTGTGCTAGTGTATTTTATGGGACCAATGGGGGCTGCGATTGCAACGTTAATATCATATATCTTGGTGTGGGCTGCAAGAATTTATGAGGCAAATAAAATTGTCAAACTTTCCATAAATCTAAGGTGCGATATAATTGCTTATTGTCTGCTTTTAGTTCAGGTAATGGCTTTGTTTGCTAATGTACATTTACTATGGCAAGGTTTGGGGCTTCTAATGCCACTTTTAATGATTTTGTTAATATACAATAAGCTTATTAAAAAAATTGTGCAGAGATTGGTAAGAAAAAATTAAGATAATGAAAGTGCTGTCAGATTTAGAGCAAACATCTTATAGTGAGTATCGTTTTTCCAGAGACTATTTTCTGCGATAATAGTCTCACACTATACAGAGTCAATAAGCCTTGTTGTCAGATATTTGATGCAGAATGGAATGTTTGGTCTTTGTGTTTTTGATATATGCACTTTATTTACAAAAGATATCAAGTATTTTTAGTATGGATGTAAGAAATTGATCTAGGTAAAGTGAGGCTAGTTAATATGAAAAATAATTTAGAAAAAACTACAATAGAGTTAACAATACAGCAACTAAAACAACTTAGACTTATCGAATTAGATATTATGGACGAGATTGATAGAATCTGCAAAAACAACAATATTAAATACTCATTATCTGGTGGGACTCTTTTGGGAGCAGTTAGACATGGTGGATTTATTCCATGGGATGATGATATAGATATTATGATGATGCGCAACGATTATGATCGCTTCTGTAGGATTGCAAGCGAAAGCGACTCATCACATTTTTGCCTAGTTAATGCTTATAACGATAAGTATTTTGGACATACATTTTCAAAAATGATGGCAAAAGATACGTTTATGGAAGAAATGGTAACGTCATCAACACAAACACCAAAAGGTGTATTTGTTGATATTTTTCCTATTGATTATGCCAATTCATCCGAAAAACGAAATATTGATTCATTCAAAAAAATGAGAAGAATATCGCGAAATTTGTTATGTAGAGGAAATTATTATTTTGGTCAGTCAGGAATACGTTTGCTTTTATATCGTATTAATGGTGTTTTACTGCGTTTAATACCAAAAAGTTTTTTCCTCGAAAAAATGGATGCAATAGTAGAAAACAGAGATCCTAATCCAAAGGTTTTGTCGTTGTCAGGCACCTATAATTATGAGAAAGAAATTCATGATACATCGATTTTTAATGAATATCAATATATAGCTTTTGAGGATAGAAAATATATGGCAATAAAACAAGCCGATATGTTTCTCACAGATGCATATGGTGATTATATGAAATTGCCACCAAAAGAAAAGCAGATTCCTCATCATTTTGTTGTTGGAATAGATTTAGAACAATATTGGAGAAAATGATTGTTGATTTCAAGCAATATATTTAATTAGGTAGATAAAGGAGTAAAAATTATTATGAAAAACATAGCTTTAGTTATTGCCGGAGGTGTTGGTGCAAGAACTCACCAAGATATACCAAAACAGTTTATTAATGTAAAGGATGTGCCTGTAATTGTTTATACATTACAGGCCTTTCAGAATCATCCACAAATTGATGTAATCGAAGTTGTCTGCCTTGAGGGTTGGCATGATGTCTTATGGGCTTATGCAAAACAGTTTGGATTGTCGAAACTTGAAAATGTTGTTAATGGTGGAGAAACTGGTCAAGATTCTATCAGAAATGGATTGCGTGATATTGCAATGCGTTATCATGACGATGACGATATTGTATTAATACATGATTCAATTCGGCCTATGGTAAGCGCAGAGGTGATTTCAGATAATATCAGAGTCTGTAGAACATACGGAAACGCTACAACTGTAGTTCCATGTACATCAGTTATGTTGACTACAGATGATTCAGTTGTTTCCGAAGGACAAATCCCACGTGATAACTTAAAAATCACACAGACCCCTCAAGCTTTCTTCTTGAATGAGCTTATAGAAGTTCACAAAAAAGCAATTACTATGGATTTGCTTCCTTCTATCGCTTCCTGTGCTTTGTATATTGAGATGGGCAAAAAAGTATATTTGTCAATGGGTTCAGAAAAGAATATTAAAATCACAACATCCGAAGATATTGAGATATTCCAGTCTCTCCTTGAATCGAAAAGACCAGAGTGGTTAAAGAGGTAAGCTATGAAGATCGCAATTGGAAATGACCGTAACGGTATTGTCTATAAAAATAAATTGATTGAACACTTATCTGCACTTGGTTATGAAGTGTTTAATTGTGGTACTGATGAGGATTTTCCTGCTGATTATCCTGTACATGGCGAAAGAGTAGGAAGACTTGTTGCAAGTGGGGAGTGCGATAGAGGAGTAGTAATTTGTGCGACTGGAGTAGGTATCTGTATTTCTGCTAATAAAGTTAAAGGTGTAAGAGCGGGGATGGGCTACACAGATGATGTAGCTAGATTAATGAGAGTACATAATGACGCAAACGTTATTGCTTTTGGTCAAGATTTTATGAGTTATGAAGATGTAGAGAAGAGAGTGGATATTTTTTTAACAACTGAATTTGCAGGAAGCTATCACTGTACTAGAATTCAGCAGATAAAGGACATTGAAAACAACAAAGCTATTTCGCAAACCCCAATAATAAATAAAAACAATAAGCATACGAAGGGACAATAAAAATATGAGAAAACTTAGTGTGGCGGACTATTTCGTTGAAGTATTGATAGCAAATGGAATTACAGATGTATTTGGATATCAAGGTGGAATGATTGCATACATTTTTGATTCTTTGGGAAGATACAGAAAAAAAATCAACTATCACTCTTGCGCTACTGAACAAGGTGCCGCGATAGCGGCGGCTAGTTATGCTCAAGCCTCGGGCAAATTTGGTGTTGCTATTTCTACAAGTGGTCCAGGATTTACTAATCTTCTGACTGGTATTGCAGACGCGTGGTTTGACTCGATTCCAGTTATTTATGTGTCTGGAAACGTTAATACAAAGGATAAAAAACGCAGTAGTTCATTTAGACAGAATGGCTTTCAAGAAATTCAAGCTGCAACAATGGCGGCTCCTGTAACCAAAAAGTCTATTGAAGTAGAGTTAAATATGGATTATGTTGAACTCTTTGATGGGGCGATCCGAACTGCTTTAACTGATCGTCGTGGTCCGGTATATTTGGATCTTCCAATCAACGTGTGTAGAGAGCAGGTTGAATTTGAAACAATTACTCCTGTTGTTGTGGATAGAAACGATAGTGTTGATGCAGGTAAGTATATTTCTCAGGTAATTGCTGCGGAGAAACCTGTAATTGTTGCAGGAGCTGGAATTAAGGAAGCAGGCAAAAAAGAAAAATTTGGAAGACTGGCGGAACTTTTAGGGATACCAGTTGTAACAACAATGCCAGCAATTGATGTACTTCCATCAAATTCAAAATATCATATGGGATATATAGGTGGTACTGCTAGAAGAGAAGCGGGAATTGTTCTTCAAAATGCTGATTTTGTCATTTCTATGGGTACGAGATTATGTTCCAAACAGATAGGGCATAACATGAGTTTATTTGCTCCAAAAGCCACTGGATTTATTCGTGTTGATATTGACGAGGCGGAATTTGAACGACAGTTGAAGCCGAACGAAATTGATGTTCGCGCTAATCTTTCTAGTTTTATTGATAACGCTGTTCAATATTTAGAGAATGCCAATTATGAAAAAAAACATGTAAAGTGGACGGATAATTGTGCAAAGATGCACAGATTGCTTGAAAACGTAGATATGACTGTTGGAAATGAAATGTGCAAATTCATATCTAATTTATTCCCTGAAAATGCCAATATTGTTTTGGACGTAGGTAAGAACTTAACTTATGGTACACAATCTAGTGTGATGAAGCAATCCAGTACTCTTTTTATGTCTGCTGGGCTTGGGACTATGGGGTATGCGATGCCTGGTGCTATCGGTGCATATTATGGCAATAAACGTCCTACTTATGCATTAACAGGGGACGGTGGAGCACAGATGAATATTCAGGAACTTAATACCATTGCAAAAAATAATTTGCCAATTAAAATAGTTGTATTTAATAATAAGGCTCTCGGAAATATTAGGATTTTCCAGGAACAGTATCTTGATTCTAGATTTGTTGCAACTTCTGAACTGGAAGGAGATTATTACTCTTGTGATTTTACTGCAATTGCAGAAGCCTACAAGATTAGAGCGATAAAACTGTCAGACTATAAAGAAATCGCTAATTATACACACGAACTTTTAAATGATGAAGCTGTTCTATTTGAGATTGAATATGAGGATTGTCCAGCACTGCCTGGAATTGTAGCAGGTGGCGAATACTTGAGATTAAACAGTGGGATTGAAGCGGGAATAATTAATACGATTAAAGAATTGATGGAGAATAAGTGATGAAACTAACAGAATTAGAAAGCGTTGAATATAGTAGATATTTTAATATTTTTGATTTTTCATCAGATATTGAGGGAAAGACATTTTTGATTACTGGGGCAAAAGGAATTGTCGGTTCAGGTATAATCAAATGGTTAATGCATGAAAATCAGATTCGAGCTACTAACGTCCATATCATTGCATCGACTAGAGATACTAGTGTACTCCCCTCATATATTGATCGAGAAGATAATATCGAATTTTGTGAATTTGGTAATGAGAGGGAATTCTGTTTGGATAAAAGAATCGATTATATTATACATTCGGCAGCTCCAACGTCAAACAAAATATTTCAAAATAATCCTGTCGAATCGTTGTCAGTTATCATTGATGGTACGCGAAGAATGTTAGAAATTGCTAAGGAGCACAAAGGGTGCTCTATGATTTATCTTTCTTCGGAAGAAGCATATGGAACGCCTAGTTTAGATGAACCGATTACAGAAAGATATATTGGAGGAGTGGATAGTTTAAATGTCAGAAGTTGTTACCCGTTAGGTAAGAAAGTCGCTGAATTGATGTGTCGGAGCTATTTTGAGGAATATTCGGTCAATATAAAGATTATTCGTCCAACGGTAATTCTCGGTCTATGGCAGCCCTATGATTCTGTGAAAGTTGAAGCCGAGATTTTAAGATGCATTATTGAAAATAAGAATCTTTACATGAAATCAGCAGGACTGACAAAGAAATGTGTAATATATTCTCTCGATGCAGTAACTGCAATTTTAACGGTTCTGATCAATGGTAAACCTGGAGAAGCATATAATGCCACCAATCCTGATACTTATTGTACGGTAAAAGAAAGGGCATATAGAGCATTTGAACGGTTTAATCCAAATGTAACAATAGAATTTGCCCAAGAGGACACATCTGTTTCTGAAGGATATTTGCCACAGCGAGCATTGCTTGAGGATATTTCAAAAATCAGCAAACTGGGGTGGCGTGCGTTAACTGATATGGAACAAATATACGAAGTAGACTTGCAACGGTTTGGTGTTGCTGATTCCACGCGTTGTCACCGACTTGCTATTTCAGGGTGTCATTAATCTATTTGTTAAATGTCAAACCACTCGCTTTTTACTAAAGACGTTTTTGATGCATATTTGAAAAAACAATAGAATTTTTCAAGAAGGACCAAAGAATATGGATTAGTGTATTCACGAAATATGGGTGGAATATTGAAGAAAAATTATTCAGGTTTTCAGTCAGCTAAAAGTTGGACAACAAGGAGAAAAATGAATACAACACTACTTATCATGGCGGCTGGAATTGGCAGTCGATTTGGAACAGGAATTAAACAGTTGGAACTGGTAGATGATTTTGCTCATATCATCATGGATTACTCGATCCATGATGCGATTGAGGCTGGTTTCAATCATATAGTATTTATTATCCGAAAGGATATTGAACAAGAATTTAAACAAGTAATTGGTAATAGAATTGCCTTTATCTGCAAAAATTATAATGTGACTGTGAATTATGTATTTCAGGATATCAATGATATTCCAGGTAAACTGCCAGCGGGACGGAGAAAACCATGGGGAACTGGTCAGGCCGTGCTTGCAGCAAAGAGTGTGATTGATACACCATTCATTGTGATTAATGCAGATGATTACTACGGAAAAGAAGCTTTCAAAACCGTGCATGAGTATCTTATAAAAGAGGGTAGAGCTTGTATGACAGGTTTTGTTCTGAAGAATACATTGTCAGATAATGGTGGTGTGACCCGTGGTATTTGTAAGATAGATGCGGAGAACAATTTGACAGAGATCGAGGAAACTGGAAATATCGTAAAGACGAAAAATGGTGCAGAAGCAAATGGTATGATTATTGATATAAATTCTCTGGTTTCTATGAATATGTGGGGGCTGACACCTGATTTTTTAGAAGTATTGGAAGCAAAATTTAAGGAATTCTTTGAGAAAAAAGTGCCAGAGAATCCTCTGAAAGCAGAATACTTAATACCAGTTGTTATTGGTGAACTTCTGAAACAAGGAAAGATTTCTGTTAAGGTGTTAAAAACGGACGATACATGGTATGGCATGACCTACAAAGAAGATGTTGCAGTTGTGAAGGGTAGTTTTAAGAAAATGATGCAAGAAGGTCTGTACAAGGCTAATTTGTTTTCAGATTTGTAACTAGGATAATGGTATGTGGATTTTTACTATTCAGAAATAACTGCTCCAAAGCAAGTACCTGTTCCGCACTTCTGATTTCTGCGATAATAGTCTAACACTATACAGAGTCAAAAAAAGTTAAGCACGCAACTTTTGTGACCGACTATGGAGGTCGGACTATGAGCAGTCAAACAAGTTTCGTTGCCGAACAGGTTCGCCTGCAGTAATGGGCGGAACAGATTCAGGAATGTAAAAATCGTCCAGCAGATATGAAAGTAGAAACCTGGTGCAGTCAGCATGCTATTACAAAAGCAAATTATTATTATCGTTTAAAACGTGTTTGTAAAGCCTGCCTGGTGGTCTGCGACCCGGAACCGTCTTTCGTGGAACTTCCGCAGCCAGCAGAAACAAAGACACCAACAGAAACTGGTAACTTCAAGCCAGCGGTTACTCTTCGAAGTTTCAATGGCATAAAAGTCGAAATTTACAACTATGCTTCTGCAGAAATCATCCGAATCATCATGGGAGAACTGAATCATGTTGTATGATGTGACAGGATTCAAAAAATATATCTTGCTGCTGGCTATACAGATCTGCGCAGAGGGATTGATGGTTTGGCTACCATGATCAGATTTCGTTTTCATCTTGATCCGTACGATAAAAACACCCTGTTTCTTTTCTGCGGTAAGAAAACAGATCGTATCAAAGGTCTCTTATGGGAAGGTGATGGTTTTCTGCTTCTTTACAAAAGATTAGATAATGGTGCATAGGTAAAGGTCAAATTCTCCGCTCCACGGCAAATTTGACCTTTACCTATGAGGCGTTTACATGGAAACAATGAGAATCATAAAAAATGATTTTTAAGATAAATAGGAAAGGTTTGTTATGAAAGAGAAAAATAAGGATACGATGCGCAGCAAGCTTATGATTGCTTTTCTTATGCTGTTCATTGCAGCAGCATGCAGCATTCAGAAATTGCTGGATCCATTGCTGCATGTACAAATCAATGAAAAACTGTGGCTGCTTGGACTAGAACTGTTGATACTGATTCTTCTGGCACTGAACAAATCGCTTCTTCGCCATTGGAAAGAAATAAAATGGCTTTGGATTATATGTGGTATAGCCTGTATCCCAATGGTTACCGGAGCATATAAATCCATGATTTTAAATGGCATGGCACTGCGCATGACTGTATTTTATTCCGTGCCATATTTTTATGCATTACTGTCAATTCCCGTTGCATTGCTGTTACGGAACGGAGATTTAAAATTAAACCGACTGCTTCAATGGATTGTATTGTGTTCCATGATATCTTATGGAATCCGGATTCTGATTAGCTGGTATTTTGGAAAAACCGGAACTCTGATTTTTTCATCCATTGCATTGGAAGGTACAGTCCCGAATTGGATCAGAAAGGGGGTACTGCGCGTAAATTCACCGGTTTTTGCACCTATCTTGCTGCCGTGCATTGCATGGCTGTTTTCGGAAAGTAAGGAAAACTGGAAAAGGGTACTCTATTTGTTCGCGGGATTTATTGTTTTTTATTTTTCATTCCGTATTCATCAGGCGCGAGCTTTTATGCTTTATCAGGGATTGACAGTGATAGTAATCTGGCTGTCCAGCAGAAAGAAAATTACCTGGAAAGAATGTTTGATACTGGCGGTGTTGGCGGTGCTGGTTATGCGCACAGAAAAGTTCCAGGAGTTTGTATTTAGTCTGAGTCTAAAAAATACGGGGGAGATGGGGACAACCGTATATCGTGTGAATGCACTTCGATATTTCATTGACCAGTATTTAAAATCACCGATGCTGGGTTTGGGCTATCTGGATGGTGACAGCGGATTAGCTCCTGGCGGCGGGCACATTGCAGATATTGGTTTGCTGCAGACGGTATTTACTATGGGAGTGAGCGGGATATTTTATATTGGTGTGATTGCAGTTTATTCCGGGAAGCAGCTGATAGCGCTGCTTTTTACAAAAAAAGAAGAAAAACTGCGAATGCTGCTGGTTCCGCTGATTATTGCATTTTGGCTTTTTAATATTAACGTGGATCAGTTCTGTGGATATTCGGCCTATTCATTTCCGTTTTTCCTGGCACTTATAAACGGGCTGACACGAGATGATATTATGTCAGCTTCCTCTGTACAGAAAGAGTGATGAAATGATAAAAACATGCTTGAGAGAGTCTTTTTTAACAAAAGAACTGTATCAGAAACTGAAACAGATACGTGACGAAAAGCGTTATCGACTGGCAACCCAGGTAGAGCATACATTTATTGATCGGAGCAAACATCGAAAAGATTTATGCATCATTATTGCTGGTTATAAACCGTATCTCTATCAGGATGTATTTGAACGGTTAGTTCGTTTTATGCCGGAGGATATGGATGTTTGCATTGCGTCATCTGGAGTTTTTTCTGCGGAACTGGAACGGATAGCCAGCAAGCAGGGCTGGTCTTACTTAAGTACAAAGCGCAATTGTGTCACACTTCTCCAGAACGTAGCAATTTTAAAGCATCCGGAAGCGGAATACATTTATAAGATTGATGAAGATATTTTTGTGACAGAGCATTGTTTTGAACAGATGAAAGAAACATTTCTCAAAGTGGAGCGGGATGGTCTTTATGATGTAGGATTCGTGGCACCACTGCTTCCAATTAATGGATACTGTCATCTGCGTATTCTGGACAAGCTGAATCTGAAACAAGAGTACGCGACGAAATTTGAACGTCCAATCTATGCAAGCTATTCAACGCGTATGATTGAGAAAAGTCCGGAAGTGGCAAAATTCTTTTGGGGTGAAGGCGGCTATATTCCTTCCATTGATGAATTGGCCAGATGCTTTGGAAAAGAATCCTTTTCCTATTCTGCTTGTCCGGTTCGTTTTAGCATTGGTTTCATTTTGATGCGAAGGGAATTTTGGGAGTCTATGGGAATGTGGAAAGTGTTTGCGGAATCTCCCTGTATGGGAGTAGATGAAGAGCAGATCTGCAGCGAATGCATTATCCGCTCCAAGGCTATGATTGTCGCAGAAAACGCAGTTGCAGGTCATCTGTCGTTTGGACAGCAAAATGTGGCTATGAAACAGTATTATGAGGAACACCGGGATCGATTCCGGTGTCCGGAGAAGGTATGAAGAAAAAAAGTATCAAAAAAAATTATCTATATAATCTGACCTATCAGTTATTGACATTATTTGCGCCGCTTGTGACAACCCCGTATATTTCACGGGTGCTTGGAGCAAGTGGCGTTGGTTTAAATAGCTATACGTATTCTGTGGTTGCTTATTTTGTACTGGTTGCTGTGCTGGGAACGACCGATTATGGACAGCGTGAAATTGCTTACCTGCAGGACGAACCGGAAGCGCGCAGCAGAATGTTCTGGGAAGTATTTTCGCTCAGGACGATAACAAGCTTATTTAGTTTATTTCTATTTTTTCTGTTTACTGGAAAAAGTGAATACAGGATGCTTTATTTGCTGCAGTCCATCAATATCTTCTGTGTAATTGCAGATATTACCTGGTTCTTTCAGGGGATGGAAGAATTTGGAAAAACGGTTATGCGCAATATTCTTGTCCGGGTCTTAAATATTGCTTTTATTTTTGGATTTGTGAAGACTGCATCAGATCTTCCGTTGTATATTGCGAGTATTGGAATTTCTACATTGCTTGGTCATGTGTTACTTTGGAAAAGTTTGCCGGAATTCCTGTGTCGGATTCCATGGCGTACGATTCGCCCATTCCGAAATATTGGTCAGGTTTTGCAGTTGTTTCTGCCACAGATTGCGATTCAGGTATCTGCAGTCATGGACAAAACCATGATTGGCTGGATTACTGGATCTGACTTTGAAAATGGATATTATGAACAGGCAGACCGGATTGAAAAAATCTGCCTGACGATTGTTTCTTCTTTGGGTGTGGTTATGATTCCTCGTATTTCGTATGTGGTAGCAAAAAAACAAAAAGAACTGTTGGATTACTACATTTATCGGGCATACCGTTTTATCTGGATGTTAGCCCTTCCTATGACGTTTGGAATCATCTGTATTGCAGATCAGTTTGTGCCCTGGTTCTTCGGAAGTGGATATGAAAAATCTATTATTCTGATTCAGATTTTTAGTGTTCTGCTTTGTGTTGTCGGAGTCAGCAGTGTGACTGGAATGCAGTATTTTATACCGGCAGGAAAACAGAAACAGTTCACGTTATCAGTTATACTTGGCATGGCCGTGAATTTTGTTATGAATTTATTCCTGATTCAGAACTTACTGTCTGTTGGTGCTGCAATTGCTACAGTAGCTGGAGAACTTACTGTTACAGTATCCCAACTTATTATGGTGCGGCATGAATTTTCGATTCGAAAGATCATGAAACAGGCAAAAAATTATCTTGTTGCAGTAATTGGCATGAGCCTGGTATTATTATGGTTGAAGCCACATTTAGGAGCAACAATTCAGGAAACTGCAATTCTGGTTCTGGCAGGTGGCTGTGTTTATGGAGGAATCCTTTTAATTTTGCGGGATTCGATGGTTTGCGAATTGCTGCAAACTGTAAAGCTGAAATGGAAAGGACATAAAAATGCAGGTGATTAAGACGCTAAGGGAAAAATGAAATAGAAAGAATGGTATGGATACTTTACGTTTTTGCTGTTTATTATTGCGCTGCAGTGTGTGATCGAACATCACTGGATGGATATTTTTTATAATGTGTTTTGGGTTTTGGCGGAGAAGTGATTCTATTTTAGCTATGTACTTGAATGTGTGAAGTTAGAAAAAATATTGAAATTACTTCCCCATAAAGTTCTTAATAGCTAGCGTACATAGGAGGGAACAGTATGGATATTATGATAGTTCAATTGACGGATATACATATTAAAGATGATCAGGATTTTTATATACTCTCCGAAAGAATAAATTCTCTTGGTGGGGCTATTTGCAATCACATAACAGAGCCAGAAAACACGGCTGTAATATTTTGCTTGACAGGTGACCTTGCGTTTTCGGGACAGGAAAGTCAGTATATAGCTGTTGGAATTTTGTTGGAAGAAATCTACTCGATAATCAATAAACGATTTGCAAAAGTTTCTATTCATTCAGTATTTGTTCCAGGAAATCATGATTGTGATTTTGAAAACGAGGCAGTTACGTTGCGAGAAGCAATTCTTACATCTCCGAAATTGGATGTGGCAGATGCATCACAGTTAGAGTTATGTACAAGTATTCAAAAGAATTATTTTAATTTTGTTTGTGAATTTGGCAAGAAATATAGTGCAATGTCGTGTGTTCCAGATAAAATTCTTACAATAAATGAATTAAATTTAAATGATGAAAAGATTAGTATCAAGTTCCATTGCATAAATACAAGTTGGTGCTCAAAGAAAGTAGAAGAAAAAGGAAAAATGAAAATTGTAAATGGCAAAATGGAAATGCCAGCGAATCAATTACCTGACAAGAATCCAAATGATATTGTAATTACTATGATGCATCATGATGCAGAGTGGATGGATTGGACGGATAAAGAAGCATGGAACGAGTATCAAAAAAAATTTTCAGACATTGTTTTGGTTGGGCATGATCATACAACCGAATTTGTTTTAAAACAAAATTATGATGAATCTTCGAATTATTATATAAAGGGAAATCAACTTTTTGACAAATTTAGTCCAGAACAAAGTGGATTTAATATTTTAAAAATTAATACTAGCCATGGTTCCATACAAGAATGTTTTTTCACATATGAATGGAAAGATGGTTTATATAAAAGAGTAATCGAAACAGAATATCATTTGTTTAAACGGAATAGATATTTAGGGTCTGGCATAGAAATAAAGGGAGAGGTCCAGAAGTTTTTAGAAGAAATGGACATAGACATAACTTGTGGAGATAGGACTGAAATAAAATTGTCGGACATATTTGGATTCCCAACATTGAAAGCGGATAGAGGCAATATTACAAAATTTGTAAGAGATATGCCTGCTTTGATCGAGTATTTAGATAAGAATCGGTTCATTTCGATTCGAGGACAAAAGGAATATGGAAAAACAGCATTACTAAAACAGTTGTTTGAACAGTTCTTTAAAATGAAAAGGTTCCCTGTGTTTTTAGATATATCAAAGATTAATACTTCAGATGGTGAAGCTTTAAATCGGATAGTTGAAGAACGGTATAAAAGCACGTATAACAATATTGATATAAATGTAATTATGCAGAAGTGCCCCGATGAACGTGTGTGCCTTATCGACAATTTCGAAGAAATTAAGCTATCTGATAAAAGTGCAAAAAGAATTCTTCAATATTTGACAGGTAAATTTGGCTATGTCGCAATAACAAGAAATCATACATTAGATATCTTGAATCCACTTAATTACGTGGAAATGAATGATTATATTCACGAGAATTTTAGCATATTAGTACTTCAGCCAACCCAAAAGACATCAAAAGATCGTATTATTACAAAATGGTTGCAGCTGAATAGTAAATATGATGAAAATAGTGTGGCTTTTGATGGTCGAAAAAAAGAAAAATATGGCCAGATTCATGAAGTAATGAAAGGAAATTACTTCAATAAAACACCGATTGATTTACTTTTAGTACTTTCTTATTTGGAACAGGATTCTTCGAACCAGCTGAATTATAGTCGATATTCTTATGTATACGAAGGGTTAATATTAAATAAATTGAAAGCATTGGCAGAAAAGCAGGCAGGAAGTCTCACAAATAATATTAGCATATACAAAACAATTCTTCAGAAAATAGCCTACAAAATGTATTGTGATGAAAAATGTAAGGATGTTGATGAAGAGTATATAATAAGCGTAATTTTAGATTATAAGGAACATCACTCTAATACAAAATTAAAAGTCGTAGATGTGATGAAGTGCTTGACAGATTTTAAATTTTTAGAAATCAGAGATGATTTTTATAGATTTAGACATAGTTATATGTATTATTATTTTGTAGGCAGTTATATAGAGGATGTTCTGTCGCCTACGGAAAAAGAACGAGTTATCAGAAATGTATTTGAAAATATCAATGATGATGTAAATTATAATGTTGCATTGTTTTTGGCATATAGATTGAATATAGAGCACCAAATTATTCCGCTTGTCCAAGAATTTGGAAATCCGATATTAAAGCAATTTGAAGATTTCAAATATGATAATATAAGAAAGCTGATAGAGGAGTGGGATGGAAATATAGAGAAGAAGGTAGAAAAGATTTATAATATTCCCAAAAATGAAGAAATTCCTGAAATCAGAAAGAGAGCGATGGAAGAATCAGAGGAACAAGAGTCGGATATTGAAACTGACACAGAACTTTCAAAAATAGACGAAGAAGTGAGACAGATAAATAGTGATGTCTTAAAAATGGCTAGATATATTGATTTCATGGGAAATATCTTAAAAAATTATTCTGGAAAGATGGCAAACGAACCTCGGGAGAAAGGAATTGATTTTATTTTTAAGTCGGTTTCAAAAATAATTGGTTCATTATGTAACTTTTCCATGTATATGGTTGATAAAATTATTCAGATGTTAGAAGAAAAGAGCAGAGAGTGTGATGAAGAAACACTTAAGGCAAAGCATGAATTCACAGATCTAATCAAGTCTTCTTTTGCACATATATTATATACATTTATAGAAGATTATTTAACAGGAGTTGCAGGAAGTTTAGAGTGTGATATTCTCAAGGAAAATATAACAAGCTATTGTGAGTTACATAATTCAGAGTTTGTGAAGATGGCAAGGCTAGAATATTTGATAAGAATTTCATTAGAAAAGTTACCCGTTGATGAAATAGATAAATTATTTAAGGGAAAGGATTGCTTGAGCCAAATATCTAAAATTATTATGAAAGATAATATTTATAAGTATCTTTCAACTTTTAAATATGATGTAAGAGATAGGCAAAGAGTATGTTCAACTCTGAGTTTTAAGAGTAAGGATCTTTTTATACAAGAACAAAAGTCAGCGATGTTAAGTGTAAAGTGATTTGAATCATAATTTTACATTAAGTAACAAGGAAAAGAGTACAGAATAATAGTTAAGGATTAACATGAATAAAATATTATCAATTTCTATTGCCTCTTACAATGTTGAGGCATCGTTGAAAGAAACGTTAGATTCATTGATCATAGATCAGGAAACGTTAAAGAAACTGGAAGTATTCATTGTGAACGATGGTTCCAAGGATAAAACATCAGAAATTGCGATGGAATATTGCGCAAAATATCCGGACAGTTTCTTTTTGATTAACAAACAAAATGGTGGTTATGGTTCCACCATAAATGCGGCCCTGAAAGCTGCAACAGGTAAGTATTTTCGACTGTTGGATGGGGACGACTGGTATTTTACAGAACAACTGCAGTCCTACCTTGCCTTTCTGGAAAGTACCGATGCAGACCTTGTAGTAACTCCATATGTAGAATTTTATGAGGACATCAAAACGGAAAAACTATGGGACAGGCATTTATTAGAGCCGCTCAAGGTGCAGGAGCTGGAAAACCTGAATTTTTCAGAACTCAAAGATCTGAAAATGCATGAACTGGCATCAAAAACATCGATGATGAAGGAACATGGAATCCGGATTACAGAGCATTGCTTTTATACGGATACCGAATATGCATTTTTAAATTTCTTTTATGCAGAAACCATTGCGAAGTATGAGAAACCGATTTATCGGTATCGGATCGGCCGTGCCGGGCAGAGTGTGAGCATTGAGGGAAGAGTAAAGCACAGTCAGGATGCAGAGCGGGTTCTGGACAAGATTACTGCGCTTTATGAAGCAGAGAAAAGAGAATTAACCGGAGTAAAAAAGAAAATACTTTGGGATACCATCAAAATGAATGCGATTTTCCAATATACTACATATTTGTTATTGGAACCGAATCAGGAGAACAAAGAGAACATTAAGCGATACGATAAAAAACTGAAGAAAATAGACACGGACCTGTATCGGGAAGTGAAGAAGGAGTCAAAAGCTATTCGGATACTTCGTATGACGCATTATGTGGGATATCGATTTGTCAGAAGCGTGATGATAAGCAGGATGAATACGCACGATTAAGCTTTGAAAATATTAAAATAATCGTAGCAATTATGCCAGAAAAACGCTATAGTGCTATGATCTTAGATGTGCTATAATACAAAAGATTAACAAGATTTTAGGGAGAGAGATAGTATTATGTATCAAAAGAGAAAGAATCTGGAAAACACCCTGATTCTTCTGCTGGATGTGGCCGCGGTGTTGGTGAGCAGTTTATGTGCGTTCTGGCTGCGGTTTCACCGGTTGTGGGGAATAGCCATACACGGAGATCAAGCGTGGCAGATCGTGTATCTGTGTCTGCTGGTTGTCCTGACAGATATTTTTCTGGATTTAAATCATCATTTCTTTGAGCGCGGAAAACTGGTAGAGTTGTTTTCGGTAATCCGGCAGGCCGTAATCTATTCGGTGGCGTGGATCGCGATTCTGTATGTCATGCATATTACAGATCGGCTTTCGCGTCTGGTGTTCGGATATTTTATTGTTACGAACACGGTTCTTACCTATGTGCTGCACATTTGCTTTAAGGAATATATGACGCATGTATTTAAGTTCAGCCGTTACAGCAGCCGCCTGCTTCTGATCACGACTTCAAAGCGGCTGGATGCCATCTTAAAGAACATGGAGGAGCAGAGTGAGTGGAACCGGGTATTAACCGGAATTGTGCTTCTGGATCATTCCGGAACCGGTGAGAAGATCGGCAGTTATCCGGTGGTGGCAGACCGTACCACAGCCATGGATTATATCGTACATAACGACATCGATGAAGTATTCATTGCCTGTCCGGATTTTGTAGATTATCCGGAGATGAAGGAATGGGTATCCGAGATGGAACTGATGGGCATCATCGTGGATGTTAATATTGATGCGTTTGATCTGGTGAACAGCGGCAATAAGACGTTAAATCGTGTGGGCAAATACGCAGTGGTTACCTTTGCGAGAAATATCATTTCTACCAGGGGCTTGATCATGAAGCGGGCATTGGACATTGTTGGCGGTCTGGTTGGAATGCTGATTCTCTGTGTGGCGACTATTTTTGTGGCACCGGCCATTAAGCTGGAGTCACCGGGCCCGGTCTTTTTCGGTCAGACACGAATCGGAAAGAATGGACGCCGGTTTACGTTTTACAAGTTCCGCTCCATGTACCAGGACGCGGAGCAGCGTAAGAAAGAACTGATGGCTCAGAATGAGGTCAAGGGTCTTATGTTTAAGATGGAGAACGATCCCCGTATTACAAAAGTAGGGCGCTTTATCCGCAAGACCAGTATCGATGAATTGCCGCAGTTCTGGAATGTACTTCGCGGCGATATGAGCCTGGTTGGGACCCGTCCGCCGACAGTTGATGAATTTGAGCGCTATGAGGCAAAACACAAGTGCCGTCTCAGCATGACGCCTGGTCTGACCGGAATGTGGCAGACTAGTGGGCGGAGCGATATTAAGGACTTCGATGAAGTTGTGCAGCTGGATATGGAATATATTGACAACTGGACCATCTTAAAGGATATTAAGATACTGTTTAAGACGGTAGCTGTGGTATTCTTTGGAAAAGGGTCCAGATAAAGGAGAGGTGTATGAATACAGAGACATACGAGCAGGAAATTGATTTAAAGGATTTATTTTTCTATCTGTTGTATCGCTGGAGACTGCTGCTTCTTGCTGCGCTGGTTGGTGCGGCTGCGCTGGCTGGCGTGAAGGTGGTAAAAGAGAAAAGTGCCGGTGCAGATGCGGAGGTTGAGATTGCTTCCGATTATCAGCAGTTATTGGACGAATATGAGACAGAAAAGCAGATGCTGGAGCAGAGCGTAGAACAGATACAGGCAAGCATCAATGCCCAGAACCAGTACATTCTGACAGCACCGTATATGCAGATCAATCCGTATGAAGAATATTATGCAACCGCAGATTTTCTGGTTGAGACCCAGGGCAAGTCGGCAGAGGGTGAGATGCGCAATCTGATTCAGGCGTATAAGAATGCGCTTATGAACGGTGCTTATCTGAACCAGTTTGCGAAATCACAGGATCTGGAAGTCCGCTATGTGAGGGAACTGCTTTCCGTTTCCGGAAATGATATGACCGATGGAACCATGGGAAGTACTTACATGTGGATGGATGCACTGGATGAAAGATCCCATCAGGGAATTCTGACGGTTTCCGTGATCGGACCGGATGAGAAGCTTGTGAATACGATTCTTGATGGACTGAACGATGAGGTTCTGCTTCTTCAGGATGAACTTGGAACCTCCATTGCGGCTCATAGCATTCAGCAATTACGCACCAGCGTAGTAACCCAGGTCGATACCAATGCGTTGGATCGTCAGCAGAAAATCCGTAACTATGTGACAACTCTGGACAAGAACCTGACCGATACTGAGAAAACGTTAAAAGACCTGAAAAAACCGGACAGCAGCGAGGTAATAGTTCCGGCTTCTGGTGTGAACAAGAAAGATGTTGTAAAATATGCGATTCTCGGCTTCCTCGCAGGTGGATTTGTGGTTGTGGTATGTCTTGGCGGATACTATATCATGAACGATAAGGTAACCTCTGAGAAGGAGATTAAGAACCGTTTCGCCACAAAAGAACTTGGCACATTCAGCAGGCTGCCGAAAAAGCGTGCATTTGACTTTATTGATGCATGGCTTCGAAGGCTGGCCGGGGATGACATTTACGTGGAAGACGATGCGGTCTATGACATGATCGAGGCGAATATCCGTAACTACGCAGGCGAGAAGAAACATCTGCTGATCACTGGTATGGCGGCAGATGCACCAATGGAGCGTGTCAGCGGCAAGTTAAATGCAGATCTTTCTGAGTTCAATCTGGAGACTGGTCGTGACATGATTTCCCGCGCTGCAGTGCGCAGACAGCTGGCAGAATGCGATGGCATTGTACTGGTGGAAGAAAAGGGCGTGTCCCGTTACAGCCTTGTGCAGCAGGAACTGGAACTGGCGAAGGATATGGGCATTGAAGTGCTCGGCGTGATTGTGGTGTAGTAGCATAATACGATTGCCGGGAAATGAAATTACGATATAATGTGGTGCGCGCAGAAAAACAGGAACATGATTATGCGATTAGGGCAAACATCGGATAAATGACAGGGCAGCTTCGGCTGCCCTGTTTTGACGTATCATTTAGCGACTGCTAATCCGTTTGTAAATCTCTTCCATACGTGCAGCAACCTGCTGCATGGAAAACTGTTGCGCTCGTAAAGCATTGGTCTGTCCCATGGTGTTCATGTCCTCTGGATTTTTTAAAATCAGAGCCAGAGCCTGTGCATAGGCATCGACATTGTCCGCTTTTTTGATCATGTAACCGCCCTTGCATTGCAGCAGATCCGAAGTGGAAGCTGTTTTGTCCTGAGCTTGTGGTTGTTCTGCTGTTGGCGCAATTTCTTCCATCAGGTCGCGGCTTCCGCGAATATCGGAACATACAACCGGAAGTCCGCTCGCCATGGCTTCCAGAAGTGCCATGGGAAGTCCCTCCTGGAAAGATGGGAACGCAAAGATATCTGCGCATCGGTAGATTTCCAGCATGTCTTGCCGGTAACCTGGAAAGCTGACATGATCCGTTACGCCCAGTTCTTTAACCAGATTCTGCAGATAATCCTGCAGCTGTCCGTGACCGCAGATTACATAGTGGATATCCGGGAATTCCTTTATGAGTTTGGCAAATGCGCGGATGGTTGTCTCATGGTTTTTTCGTTTGATAAATTCTCCGGATGATAATAGAATACGGCAATGAAGCGGCAGGCCAAGTGCCTGCTTTTTTAATTGAATCTCTTCCGAAGTCATAGGAGGAATCCTGTTTAAATCAAATCCTGCTCCGGGAATATAATCGGTGTAGCGTGCATGGAACTGCTTGCTGGCGCGTTCATAATCCTCCTGGTTGATACAAATCTGCTGATCAGTAAAATGGGAGAGAAAACGTTCCATCGGGTAGTAGCAGAGCCAGTTGACAGGCGCAGCACCTTTAAAAAAGTGAAATCCATGTGCCGTATAAATAACGGGACCGGTCCCAGTCGCATGTGCCGCCAGGCGTGCCATAACACCGCCCATGGGCGTATGGCAGTGAACCAGGTCGAAATGCTCAGATTTCATAAGAGTACAGAGCTGCCGGTACACGGTAAGGTTGGAAAGTTTAAAGGGACTGCGGACAAAATCAACCTGATGACGGATAATGCCGGTTCCGTCCAGCCGGTGGTTGTCATTGCCATAGGATGGTGTGTGATAATTGGCTGCGTAGTGGACTTCATACCCCATGGATTGAAGTATACGGACATTGTTCATTTCAAACTGCGGGACAAAGCCGCTTACTGTGGTAACCAAAAGCGCTTTTTTTAAAATAGGCATGGTAGTGTTTCATCCTTTTTTATCTATGATATCTCTAGTATAACATGGATTTGGGGCAAGCAAATATGTAAATTGAATTTCCTCAGGGATTTCTGAAACTTTCAAAACTAAATTCCAGCGCCCTCTGGAATTTCAGAAATGGATCTTTGTTATTGTCCACGAATTGTGTGGTTTTGGATGGGTGTGTACGGGATTCGATTCGTTGTCAGTGCTAGAAAGTGGGAAGATGAGTGAAAACAAGTAAAAATGAACGAGCCTGTTGCGCGCTAAAGAGTGCGCGTGAGGCAGAGAGAGCAAGTAGCATTGTCTCAGAATGTATGTTATGATAAAATACGTGCAGTTGTGTAGCAAGGGGCAGTATGCAGACCACCGGGCTAAACGGTGTACAGAATCAAGAGACGGTGGAGAAGATTCATTGTAGAGAATCAGAGATAGAATGTTAACGATAGGTTTTGAAAAGCGCAATATCGATTTAATGTTATAGTTACTTCACAATAGAAAGATAAGAGGAGAATCATTTATGTGCGGAATCGTAGGATACACAGGACCGGAGCAGGCAGCTCCGATTTTATTAGATGGACTTGCAAAACTGGAGTACCGCGGGTACGACTCGGCTGGTCTCGCCGTCCGTGACGGCGAATCACCGGCTCAGGTGGTAAAGGCAAAAGGGCGGCTGAAAGTGCTGACAGAGAAGACCGATGGCGGCGCATCCCTGCGAGGAACCTGCGGCATCGGGCATACCCGTTGGGCAACTCACGGCGAGCCATCGGAAAACAATGCCCATCCCCACATTTCCGATGATGGCAATGTGACTGGCGTACATAACGGTATCATCGAAAATTATCAGGAGCTGAAAGATAAGCTGGTGCGCAAGGGTTACACCTTCTATTCCTCCACCGACACCGAGGTAGCCATCAAGCTGATCGATTACTATTATAAGAAATACGAGGGAACCCCGGTCGATGCCATCAACCATGCCATGGTGCGCATCCGCGGTTCCTATGCCCTTGCGGTCATGTTCCAGGCATATCCGGGCGAGATCTACGTAGCCCGCAAAGACAGCCCGATGATCCTGGGTGTGGAAGACGGGGCTTCCTTCATTGCTTCCGATGTCCCGGCCATCTTAAAATACACAAGAAATGTCTACTACATCGGCAACATGGAAATGGCGCGCGTCCGCAAAGGCGAAATCACCTTCTATAACCTGGACGGCGAAGAAGTCCAGAAAGAGAAAAAACATATTGACTGGGATGCAGAGGCAGCCGAGAAAGGCGGCTACGAGCATTTCATGATGAAAGAGATCCACGAGCAGCCAAAAGCTGTGGCAGACACCTTAAACTCCGTCTTAAAAGACGGTTCCATCGACTTAAGCGAGGTAGGACTCACCGATGCAGACATCGAGAAGATCAGCCAGATTTACATCGTAGCCTGCGGCTCCGCATATCACGTCGGCATGGCAGCTCAGTATGTGCTCGAAGACCTCGCACGCATCCCCGTGCGCGTGGAACTGGCATCCGAATTCCGCTACCGCCGCCCCATCCTCGACAAAAACGCCCTCGCCATCATCGTCAGCCAGTCTGGCGAAACCGCGGACAGCCTGGCGGCTCTACGCGAGGCGAAAGAACACGGCGTGCGGACATTGGGAATTGTCAACGTAGTGGGCTCCTCCATTGCCAGAGAGGCCGATAACGTCTTTTACACCCTGGCAGGTCCAGAAATCTCCGTAGCCACCACGAAAGCCTACAGTACGCAGCTCATCGCAACCTACACGCTCGCAATCCAGTTCGCAAAAGTCCGCGGCGAGATCACCGGAGAGCAGTACACCTGCTACATCAAAGAACTCCAGACCATCCCGGACAAGATCCGGAAGATCCTCGAAGACAAAGAGCGGATCCAGTGGTTCGCAGCCAAGCAGGCCAACGCCAAAGACATCTTCTTCATCGGCCGCGGCATCGACTATGCCATCTGCCTGGAAGGCAGCCTCAAAATGAAAGAAATCAGCTACATCCACTCCGAGGCCTACGCCGCAGGCGAACTCAAGCACGGCACCATCTCGCTGATCGAAGACGGCACATTAGTCATCGGCGTCCTGACCCAGCCAGACCTCTACGAAAAGACCGTCAGCAACATGGTCGAATGCAAGAGCCGCGGCGCCTATTTGATGTGCCTCACGACCTACGGCAACTACAACATGGAAGACACGGCAGACTTCGTAACCTATATCCCGAAGACCGACCCGCATTTTGCAACTTCATTGGCAGTGATTCCGCTGCAGCTGATGGGATATTATGTGTCTGTGGCGAAGGGACTGGATGTGGATAAGCCGAGGAATTTGGCGAAGTCGGTGACGGTGGAGTAAAGGAAGCTAATGCGCACTACTGCAAAACGTTTTCTTCAGCAGCCGACCTCATATAAAAAGCGGAAGCAGGATCTGGAATATTCGGCAGAGGTTTATCATTGCAGCATTCATGAACTGGAGGATCCGGGGGTGGTGTATCCGGATGTGATAGAGTGGTAGAGGGAGGATATTTTCGTTAAAAGATTTGAATGGGTTTATGTTTGAATATTAATGAATGTGGGAGAGTGGGTTATCGTTAATTGGACGATAGCCCATTTTTATTGCCATGCATTTGACGGGAGCTTTCCGTGGCAGGTTCTGTAGGGGCGTTTGATGATCGATGGTCAGATAAAATCTGTAATGCCGCTATTTAAAATACCAGGTTTTGTGGACACAATGTAGCAATATAGAAGAAAAATGGTAGTGTGACATATTGCTTTTGAAAAACAGTGAAAATAAGCCATTTTGACAAAATGAAATAGCTGCTATATATTATATATTATAAATAGTGCCGTGTGACAGAAGGAGAAAGGTGTATGGGACGAGTAGAAGAAATATTAGAAGTAAAAGGACCAATGCTTTCAGGGAAATTGGCTTCCATATTGGAGCAGGAATATTCAATGAGTAATGAAGCAGCCAGGCAAGCGATTTCCAGGGCAGGGACACCGGTACAAAAATTGAAAGTTTTTCCATTCAGCAAAAATCAGGTGTTTTGTTATTTAGAGAAACAATATGGTTCACAAAAGTATAGGAAAAATTTGTATGAATCATTAAAAAAAGAGGCATTGGCTGTTTCTGTAATTTTACATGCATTGGAAAATAGCAACTTTATAATGAAGAAGGATCTGCTCCCCGTGTATTCGAAATCTCCGGTAGAAAATACAAAGGGACATCGAAAATTTGAAAATATCATATCTGATTTAATTCAACAAGGAATCATCGGTGAAATGGAAGAATATTATGTTGTTTCTCCGATGTACAGTGGTAAAGATTATAATCTCACATATTCAAGAAGTGAAGAACAAATTACAAACATCATTGCAACAGACTTTATTTCATGGGCCGCGAAATTAAATATGATAGCCTATAATTCATCTAGATTATTCCCAGAAGAGGCAATATTTGCTCATTTTCAATGGTTTGCTACAATACCAACTTATGTAACACCACTATTTGATTATAAAAAGAATAGACCGGGATTTATGGTTGTTGATGTATTGATCAAGTCAGATGCTACAGTTCAGGATATTGAATTTTTTGTTGAAAAAATCAGGATAATTCGTAATTTTAAACGTCTTCCGGCTTTTGTGCCAGTGCTGCTTCTAAATAGTGTATCGAGTGAAGCCTTACAATATTTAAAAGAAAATAAAATCATTGTGGGAATACTTTCCAATTTATTTGATAAACGATACACACAAACAATCATGAATATTTATAATGTACTCCGAAATGCCACTGCCGTAATTATGAAAGAACCAGAAAAACTGGAAGAACTGATTAGAGAAATTGCAAAAAGTGAAGGCCGCTTTAATAATGCCATGGGTGATCTGTTTGAATGTATGGTGGGACTTTTCTTTTCCAGGCTTGGTTCAAGATATATTGAGATGAACAAACTGGTTCCGAATGGAAAAGGCGGGAAATACGAAATAGACGTTTTAGTTGAACGAGATGGGAAGATGATTGCCATTGAGTGTAAAGCTTACAGAGGAGCAATTGATAAAGAATACGTCGAACGATGGTTATCTTCCAGAATTCCGGCTTTTAGAAGTTTTCTGGGAAGAATCTATCCTGGCAGAGAATTAGAATTTTCATTGTGGGCATTAGGTGGATTTGATAAGCAGGCAGAAGATTTATTGAAAGAACATAAGGCAAATGTAAAGAAATATCAGTTATCGTATTACGACAAGGAGGGAATATATCAGTACGCAAAAGAGCGAAATGACAACACATTGTGTGAACAGGTAAAAAAGCATTTTAAGGGATATGGAGTGGATTTGGGAAAGGAAGAGTGATTAATTAAGGAAAAAAGGTGGCTCCGTTAGTCTGGGCATGGTGGATTTTACTGCGCTGGGACTAACGGAGCTGTTGTATTATAGAATCAATCTCAAGTGCTGTGACAAAGATATATTTAAAAAGAAAACGAAAATCTGACAATTAACGAGAATGATATGAAATAAAAAGAAAAAACAAGAACATTTTTGTTACAATAATTGTGAGAGCTGAATAGCTCAAAATGCTATCCAGCCCGCACACATTATAAATTCAATTCAATAAATTTAAGATTTTTTCATCAATTCATGAGGTTTACACAAAATTCGTTACATTACCAAAATTGGCATTTTCACATCTATCTGAATTAATGCGCACGTCCTTCTTTGCAACCACTCTGAACGTAATGATCGTAATAAGCTTTCCAGTCATCACCAAAAGCAGCCTTTAAATCATCGTTATTTTCTTTGTAAGAGGCTACGTCAAAGTCTTCGTTACCGCGCCGTCCCTCTTTCATACCGGTGGTGTAGAAGTGTTCGAAAAGTTTTAATTTGTTGTTGCCGATAGCAGACTGCAGATCGCTGTTGTGGCTGTAGTAATAATCAGCATCAAATACAGCCTGATAAGAATTCATAAGGTCTGTGGTGATGTTGGTCTGGTTTGCGGCAGTATTGCTTCCAGTTGAGTTGCTGTTCGAAGTACTCTGAGAAGCATTTTTCTGTCCGCCGGATTTGTATGGACATACTCCGTTTTCGTGAAGATGTGCCGGGTAACCACCGCAGTGATAATGATAACTACCAAGACCACTCCGATTTTTATAGTCATGGTGACCGCCCTGGGAATCAGTCCGTCCCGGATGTGCTTCTGCGATGATCGGGCTGGTACCCGGAATAACCGGCATGGCAGTGGAGAGAACAAGGCAGGACAAAAGAACAGATACTTTTTTCGATAATTTTTTCATGGAAACGCCCCCTTAATATGTGATATGGTTATTATACCATGACAGACAATGGGATTCCATATGGTTTCAATATGGACACGTGAAGTTTACGTTGGAAGGTTTTGGTGAAAAGAGAATAAAATTGAAAAAGTCGTAAGACGCAAAGATATAATGCAAAGGATGATGCAAGAATGAAAGAAAAAAGAAATAATCTTCTTTTGAGGCTGGTCGGTGTGTTTTTCATAAGTACACTTTTCTTCTTTACCATCAAAACGGTGCCTGCTGCTGT
Organism: Clostridium sp. AF32-12BH; assembly: GCF_003477935.1. Classification (NCBI taxonomy): domain Bacteria; kingdom Bacillati; phylum Bacillota; class Clostridia; order Eubacteriales; family Clostridiaceae; genus Clostridium; species Clostridium sp. AF32-12BH. The sequence continues at coordinate 160,223 of NZ_QUEH01000006.1, forward strand.
GTATTTCCTTATGGTGGACAGTGGTTTATTATGGTTGGTCATAAAGTATTCTGTACGGAAAAACAGATGTTTATTTTCTGATATTTTATATATGGCTGGGGCCAATGCCGCAGCCTATTTGACTATCCGGACAATGCAGAAAGATGTTGTTTCGTGGAGTCTGTACGGAAGAAATTGGTATGTTTATCTGGTGGTTTTGTGTTATATAGGACTGATATTGGGTATTCATATTGTTCTGATATTCGGGAAAACACAAGAAAATATAGATGTTGATTTTACAGATCCTGAAATGAGCGCAGGGCAGGATTTTAGGAAGGTGGATGCATCGTTTTCACCATGGTTTATCGCAAGTAGAAGAGAGGACCTTCTCCGTCTGGAGGAGTATTTATCATTTTCGCCTGTAGTCGGTGTCAATGGCGCCTGGGGAACGGGGAAAAGCTGCTTACTGGAAGAATTTGCACGGAGACACAGGCAGGAAATTTATATGCTGCGGGTAGATGTGCTGACTTGTAATCTGAACGAAGTGGATATGTTTCTACTGCAGGAAATGGAACGGATCCTTCGAAAGGAGAGAATTTATCCGCGGGTTTCAAAAGAACTGCGTAGTATTATGGCAGAGCATTCTTTGCTAAAAGAAGCGCAGCAGTTTTGGGGAGAAATCGGTAATAGTAAGGCAGAGGTGCTGGATGCCTATCGGAAAGATATTCAGAAATTAGAAAAGACAATTTTGATTGCGGTTGAGGATCTGGATCGCATTCAGAATGTAGAACAGATGAAAAAGCTGATGGATTTCACAGAACGTCTTTCGGGTGGAAAGATAAAGGTTGTGTATGAATATGACAGTGAAATGCTGGAAAATGCCGGAGTGGATTGGATGTATCTGGAAAAATATATTCCATATGTTGTGAATTTGACGAATATAACGTTTCAAGATGCAATCCGTTATTATTTTCCAGAATATAAAGACTATTCGAAGTATACGTTTTTGACCGGAAATGTATCTCTCGGAGCATATGTGAGTAAGGTGTTTGGTTTTGATGCAGAAATGGCCATTCACTTAAAGAATCCTTCACTTCGAAAAGTAAAACATTTTTTGCAGGAAAGCAATGCACAACTCCAAAAACCGGAGTTTAAGGAAAAGACAGCGCAGAGAACGGTACTTGCATTTTACTTTATGAAACACTTTTTCCCAGATTTTTATGAAAGTCTGACATTCTATGGTGATTGCAAGGATGAAATAAAATTTGAAGTACCGCAGACCAAGGAGCGGTATAGTTTTCAGGAGTTATTAAATCTGGTGCGACTGAATCAAGAGGCGGGAGAACATTCGGAAATTGGGCTGTCTGCCGATGAGGTGAAAATGCTGTTTTCTGAAGGTGCGGCGTATGAAAACAGATGTGGTTTGATTTTGCTAAGGTTGTTAGGGTACAATTTTCAGTATATGGATGAGCAGTATCTGGACAAAAAACAACTGGATGAAGGAACTGGAGAGAGACTGCAGCGGGTCTGTAAATTCTATTATATGCGTTCGGCAGAAGCATTAAAGCATGCAGAGGAAAACGATAAAATTAGTACACTGATTCGTAATCTTCACGCAAATGGAAACCAAAAGAACACACAAAGCGAACGGAAAGCGAAATTGTTTGTTTCAGAAGTTCTGGAAAAAGAAGATCAGATTACAGCCTGGAACACACTTTTGCAGTCCGAAAAAATATCATTTTATATGGGAATTAATGAGTATGTGGAATTGGCAAAATCACTGCGTCTTCTACTGGAAACCACGGAATGGAAACCAAGAGCGCAGGAAGTATGGTACAAATTTGTTATTTTTTATCATACGATCAAAAAACGCAGGCAGAAAAATCAGATCACTTTGGAATATCTTGCAATGTGCAACTACATAGATGCCAGATTCCATAAGGTTTTTCTTGAAGTGATAAGGAATTTTAATGCAATGGAAATCGTGGGAAAACCGGAAGAACAAAAGGTGTATCTGGACTTTTTAAGAAAATATAGCTATTATGCATGGAAAACTGGTTTTCTGGAGCAGTATGATGACTGGAGACTGGATGTTACAGGAAAGAAGGAAACAAAAGCATTGCAGTTAATGCAGGATTATTTTGCATACATTATTCAGACGATTCAAAATGACTTGGAGACGAGGCAATATTGTAGCAGTGTAAGGGAGGATGTGGAAGAAGTACTGCATTTTTTTAGAAAGAATGCAGAGCTTTTGGTATCAGAGAAGAATACGAAATGGGAAAATGATTTTCAATTCAACATAAATACTAAATCACATTACGCTTATGTGGATGAGGAAACGTATAAACAACTGGAGAAACTGGCAGAGTCAGGTACAGATAAGAGTAATTTTGAGATGTGTCTGAATCAGGCTTATATGGAGGAGCGTGTATCTGTTCGCGAAGTAAAATGGTTGTATGGATGTTACGAAAGGCACAAAAAATCAAATTTATATAATATTAGTTAACATTCATATTGATTTTAAGGAGAAGATTTATTAACATAGAAGAAAGAACGTACGTTTTGGGCAGACGTCAAAAGGGAAATTTTGAAAGAAGGTTGGAGGGATAGAAATAAAGTGGGTGAAAAAACTTTTGATAAGCAACATCTTCATAATGCAGAGGGTGCTGTGGAAAAAACGGATATATGTGTTTCCTTTATAGATATTAGAAATAGTTCCAGCGTTGAAAGATTGTGGATGTATTATTTCGCATTTATGCGTAATAAAGGGCATGATACGGAGCAGATATGCCGGAAACTGGAAAAATCATTAAATGATGAAAAAATCAAGATATTTTTGGAAATCCAGATAAAACAGAACACACAGCAATTGGTATCGGATAGCATTACATTGTATTCGACAATCGAACGTGACAAAAAAACAGTGCCGGTTCGGTGTATCAATCGTCTATGGAGTGCCCTGAAAGAATTGGCGGAAAGCGAAAAACACTGGGAAAACTGGATATATGAAAAAATTCGGAACATAGCAGATGGACGACCAGTTCTTCAAAAAATTGCAGCAGTTATGCTGGGAGTGGCAATTGGTTTTTCTGGAGATTTCTTACATGATGCAGTGCAGGAAACGTATTTCCAACCGAAGCAGAATGCGGTAACTATAATAAACCAGTTTTACATGCAAAATGGAAACTGGGATATAGAATGGCATGGAAATAGAAATGGAACTGGGAATAGCAGCATCAGCCCGGAAGGGAACGGTGCTTCGCTGGCAACAGCTTCGGATGCAGTCAAGCCTTGATTGGGATGTGATTCCGATCATGCCTTTTTCCCATTCAGAATCTCCAATCCATGAGCTGCAAGCTTGTCGTTGATGGCATCGATATCAAAATTTTCCAGGTTGATCGCAGTGGCGATGATGATATCGCGGGAATCCTTGACGTAAAGATCGCGCAGTTGGAACAGTTCCAGCGTGCGGCGCATTTCTTTCCGGTTCATGTGGGCAGCGAGACAGAGAATCAGGATGATATCCCGGGAAGGTTGTTCTTTCTGACCATTTAACAGATCATATACATACGATTTGGAGATCAGTCCGCTGCAGCGTCTGGCGATCTCTGCAGTGGTGACAGAGTGGCTGGCAATATAGTCGTTGAAGTAATCGCGGATGGAGGTGGTGACAGTGTGTTGGGCTAGATACTGTTCCATCTCTTTTTCGGTGCGGACTTTGGAAAAAAGATGGAAAAGTTCGGTGGTATCGGACTGAGACATGAGTGTTCCTTCTTTCGTGGATTTAGGGCTAATATAGTTATGAGATGATACCCAGGGGCAAAAGACCTTTTGTTCCCAACATCATTATATCAGAAGATAAATAAGGGGAAAAGAGTTTGTAATATGACATTACAGGAAGAGTATGAATTGTCTTGCTACCGGGTGCTGGATCGCCTGAAAGAGAAAAAAGAAGTCTATCTGGTGCGTCATGTGGAGACGGGGCAGCTGTGTGTAAAAAAACAAATCGATCTGTATAACCGTAAGGTGTACGAACGCCTGAGGACGCTGGAGATTTCAGGGATTCCAAAGATTTATTGCAGCGTGGAGCAGGATCAGAAACTGGTTGTGATCGAGGAATACATTCACGGAAAAACATTGGAGGAATATCTGGAGGAACATGGAAGCGTGCAGGAGGATACCGCTGTTTCGTTCATGCTGCAGCTATGCGAGATTCTGAAGCAGCTGCATAGCCTTCAGCCACCGGTCATTCATCGGGATCTGAAACTGTCGAACATTATGATCAGCAATGATGGGGTGATCAAGTTGGTTGATTTTAATGCGGCGAAAGAAGTCCAGGCGGGGCAGATGGAAGACACTTATCTGATGGGAACCCGGGACTATGCTGCGCCGGAGCAGTATGGTTTTGGGCAGTCGGATGCCCGCACGGATATCTATGCGCTTGGCATTCTATTAAATAAGCTTTTGACAGGAGACTTTCCTAAAAATAAACGATATGAGGGAACATTAGGAGCGGTGATCCAGACCTGTATCCAGATGGATGCGGAGGCCCGTTATCAGAGCGTGGAAGATTTGAAAATGGCACTGAAACGCTGTTGTTTATCGGAAAAGAAGGATTCTGGGACAACAGAAAGAAATGCCAATGTGAAGAGAAAAAACGATGCAGAGAAAAAAGCAGGTGCAAAGAGACATACACAGGAAAAACCACAAATGGATCCGAACAATGATTCACGGAAAAGGAAACGAAAAAATATCGGAAAAGAATATAAGGGACTATATCCCCCAAAATGGTATCTGCCTGTTGGTTTTCGGACCGGGCGTATCTGGAAGATTCTGACAGCGGTGTTTGGCTATTGGATGATCACGTATTGTTGTCTGGGGATGGAGTTTCACGATAAAAACGGAGCATTGTATAGCGGATATGCTCTGTGGGTAAACCGGATCATGGTGTGGATATACATGCTGTTTTCTGTATTTTTTGTGGGAAATTATGCGAAGATGCGGAAAAAATTTCCTGGAATGAAAGGCAGTGTCTGGAAACAGTCGTTATTTGGATGTGGGTATTTGTTCTTGTTTTTATGTGCAGCGGTATTGATCATAAGTATTCTCGGAGGCTGAGAAAGCGGTTAAGAAAGCAGTACCGGAGGGCAGGTTGTCCGCTGGCAGCGGACGAGAAAAGACTCTGTCTGTGGTAATCTTAGGAAAAAGGAGGTTACCATATGAGAGAGAATATGACAGAACGAGAGCATCTGGTATTGCCGGTTTACTTAAATGAGAAAGTCGTGCTGGATATGCTTGCAATCCTGCAGAATGGATTTTCCATGGTCAGCGAGATCAGTACGACATCCCAGGACAGCAATGCAGTGAGTGGAACCACGAAAGCAGAAATGAATACGGGCAGTTTGCTGAGCCGTGTGCTGAAAATCAAACTCGGAGCAGAAGCCTCCGGAGAGAAAAAACAGGAAGATCAGTGGGTGAGCAAGGAAGCGCGTTTCCATACGAGTGCATCGCTGTTCTCGGAATTTCGCAGACAGTTGATCGAGCAGGATATGCTTACCTGTATGGCATCAGATCCGCTAAACATTCGTGAAATTCATACGGGAGATTTCATTGAGGTGGAAGGCGCTTTGATGAAAAATCCATTGATCGATATTTTAGAAAAGTTCATTTCGGTTTACCGGATGAGTAAAATTTTCACGGAACCGACTGTGGCTGCAGTTGGGCAGAAGAAGCAGATGGCGCAGAAAAAGAACCAGGAAGATATTCAGGTTCAGCAGATGGAAGCATTGCTGGAGGAGCTTCGTGTTACGGAGACCATGGATTTTGTACTGAAGAGCAATTGTGCGTCCTTGGTATTATCTGCGCAGGAAAAATATCTGGAAAATGACAATATCTCGGAATTGATTGGGGGCAGCTTCAAAGTCCTGGGCAAGGTGATCAAGGTCTGTGCAGAAGATGGGGAAGGCGTTAGTTTATTGAGGAAGACAACACTGGATATTCTGGATGCAGATACTTTGAATGGATTGCTTCAGATATTTGAAAGCGATGAACTTAGAAATTTACACTTGCCGGAAGTTGAGTTTCAGATTAAGGCTCCAGCAGCGATTGTGATTCCAGTGGCGATTTATGCGTAGGAGATTTGCAGAAATTTTAAGATGAATATAAGATAGGCTGTAGCCAGTATCAATCGTTACTTGCACGTTGGGATCAGTTTTTTGCTGAAAATGCGATAAAACAATTTTGGAAGAGCATGTTTCCAGAACTGCAGAGAAAGTGATTTTTGCCCTCATTTTATGTCGGTTTATATGGTAAAATCCCCCATTTCTCAGCATTTTCCTCTTGCTCCTTTGTGCGAACTTCTGAATCTGTGAAATCCGTTTTACAAAAATATTTCCCTCTAGTATAATTAATTCGTTTCACTAACAAGGTAGATGAACTTCCTAGGGGAGATAAAGAATAGGTATGAGAAATGCGTTAATTTTTGATGATAATAAAATTTTGGCAGAGCTTGTGCAGATCAAGGTTGAAGCCTTGTTCCGAAAATATGATTTGGAATTTGAAGTGGACCGGATGAACAGTATCAAACAGCTGGAGGCTTGCGAAAAAACGTATCAGCTGGTATTTATGGATATTGTGCTGCCGGAACAGGATGGAATTAATATTACGAGGGAGTGGAAAAATTCTGGCCGTTTTGGGGAAGTGGTTTTTGTTTCCGCATATGATGACAAAGTGTTTGCTTCGTTTGACACGAATCCGCTTTATTTTGTTCGAAAAAATAATCTGGATGAGGATCTGGAGCAGGCAATTATTTCCTATAAAAGAAAAATTTCCGCAACACAGGTAATCGTGCCGGAGGGTGCGAAGTACCATGTGTGGGACGTGAACGAGATTATGTATCTGGTGAGCCGGAATCATTATATCGATGTCTATATGGCTAATGGCAACAAGCCGTTGGTACGCGGCAAGCTGGATGATATGGAGAAGATCCTGCAGGATTACAATTTTGTGCGGGTTCAGGTGAGTTATCTGGTGAATCTGAAGTATGTTGATGCGGTGAAGAGCCAGGCGATCCGATTAAAGAATGGAGAAGTATTCCGCATCAGCCCGAAGTACCGGGAGAAGGTTGCGTCCCGTATGGAAGCTGGATGGTAGAAAGATTGCCAGTTTCAAGTGAGTCGTAGGAAGAAAAGGCTTACTGGATTCGGGCAGGAATTTTCAGAATCAGCAGATGTGCCACTGGCGTTTCCTCGATATGCAATCCAAAAGGTGACAAATAACCGGGAAAGTTGACAGTATGGTGTCTCTTTTTGCGAAAGTACAGTAGAATAAAGGCATTACATTACAAAAGACAGTCCGTAGTGGAACTGTCTTTTTCGTTATCTTTATTTTTGCGAAGACGAGGGGGATGAGAATGCCAGTACTGAAAAACAGACATATTGTGATCAGCCGTTCCAGAAATTGCCGGGAATGTTACGATACGGTGTGTGAGTGGCTGAATACGACAAATTATTTTAAATGGACGGATGATTCGGTGAGTTATAATAATGAATTGGAGGATCCGGAGCGGAAACAGCGCCGGCTTCTTTTGCGTCATCGGATTTCGGAGTGTGGCTGTGTGGTGCTTTTTGCGGAGATGTATGATGCGTATCGGGAGTGGATCGACCTTGCGATTGATCTTGCGAACGAATATCATAAGCCATTGATCGGAGTGCGGCCGCGGGATGAGCAGAGCCCGGTACCGAAACGAATGCAGATCAACTGCCGTGTGACCGTGAAGTGGCAGCGCAGTGCGATCGTGGCGGCGATCCAGGAGTATTCGCTGTAGATGTGAACAGAAATTTTCTATATTGCGTTTGCTTTCTCATCTTCGTATAATGAAGGCAGCAGAGTCGTCAGAAATGCTGTGGTGTTTCGCTGTTTGGCATGCATGATGTATGCGTGAACAGCAAATTTTGGCAGAAGAGGGGGAAGTACACGGTGACGAAGAAATCTGATGATGGAGAAAGAATGTGCAGTGCGGAGAGCGCACGTGATACAGAGAAAATGTGCAACGCAGAAACAACGTGCAACACAGAGAAAATGTGCAACGCAGAAAAAATGCGCAACACAGAGAAAATATGCAATGTAGAAACAACATGCACCCCAGAAACAACGTGTGATACAGAGAAACAACGCGATATGGCGTGGAAGCTTCTAAACCGCGACATCGTTTTCCAGGATACCTGGGTACAGCTTGAGGCATCACGCTGCGAGCTGCCAGATGGGCGGATTATTGCCCCATTTTATATAAGAAGAGATCCGGATTTTGCAGTGGTGGTTGCTGTCACGAAGGACAAACGGCTGGTGCTGGTTCGTCAATATCGTCTTGGTGCGGAGAAAGTTCTGTTGGAACTTCCGGCGGGCTGCATCGAAAAAGGCGAAGACCCCAAAGTGGCTGCTGGGCGGGAGTTGTTGGAAGAGACCGGATACCAGGCAGGAAACCTGCAGTTTTTGCTGAAAACAGCACCGAACGCATCAAATTCTACGGCATACGCGTATTGTTATCTTGCCACAGATGTAGAATTGGTGGCAGCGCAGCATCTTGATGAGATGGAAGATGTGGCCGTGGAATATATGGATTTGCGTGAGGCGCGAAGTGCATTGCGGGATGGTGTATTTGAGCAGGCTGTGCATGTGGCGGCGCTTTACTGTGCATTGGATGTGCTGGAGAAGAAGTAAGAAATCGTGAGAGAATGGTTCGAACGTGCGTTTGGATGAGCATTGGATGTAGTAGAGAAGAGGAGCGGGTAAGAGGAAAAGTGTGGTTGAGTCTGGTGCTTTGCTGCGCATGGGATCTACCTGGAGGAGGAATCGCAGCATGAAATTATCAAAAGAAGATCAGGAGTTTGTGAAGCATTACGATGATTCGAAGTATGCAAAGCCTTCGGTCACGGCGGATATGGTGATTTTTGCTTATGACGGGGAGGAGCGGGAAGATCTGCAGGTGCTCTTGATCCGGCGTGGGCGTCCTCCGTTTCAAAATCAGTATGCACTTCCAGGCGGATTTGTGAATCCGGATGAATCGGTGGATGATGCCGCGCAGAGGGAGTTGTTGGAAGAGACCGGCGTAGCGTGTGGGTGTCTGGAACAGCTTCGTACTTTCAGCACACCGGGGCGTGATCCGAGACGCTGGGTGATCACCTGTGCGTATCTGGCATTGGTAGAGCAAAGCCAGGTTTGTGTTAAGGCAGGAGATGACGCAAAGGCGGCAGAGTGGTTTCGGGTACGGCTGACTGCTGGGGAAAACACGCAAAGCAATCCGGATTATCTGGAAATGCAAGGAAGTGAGACAGAAAGCACAGAGCAAAAATGCCTGGAGCAGAAAAATCTGGAGAAAAAGAACACAGAGCAGAAATGCCTGGAGCAGAAAAATCTGGAGCAAAAAGACATAAAGCAGAAATATCCGAAACCGGAACTTTCCGGTCAGGCGCATCTCTGGAATCTGGAACTGCAGGGAGAGAATGAGACGATCGAGATTCCATTTTTGGAAAAACAGATCCCGGGGCGTTTTACACCGGAATTGTCTTTAAAAGAATCAGAGAATGGTCTTGCGTTTGACCATGCCTTGATTCTGGCTTATGCAGTTATGAAGGGAAAGCGCGATTTTTCCTTTGTCCTGTAAACATAGGCGCTAACAGCCGGATTGCAGCAGCTCCGATGCTGTCGATGAGCACATCGGTAAAACGGCCTGCCCGTCCCGGCACAAACAGCTGGTGGATTTCATCGGTGCAGGCATAGAAAAAGGTGATGGCGAGTGCGGCATTGAGCAGCTGTTTGCCGTGCAGTCCAAAGGTGCGCAGACCGAAAAGCAGGGAGAGGAAGAATACGGTGTATTCTGTGATGTGGGCGCATTTGCGCACGGGGGTACTCAGAAGTTCGCAGATTGCGAGCACATCGATGTTTTGAAGTTCTAACAGATGGAGCTTGTCTGCGATGGATAAGAGCATCTCGGTGACGCCGTCACTCATAACGGTAGATTCGGCAGCCGGTTGACTGGAAAAATAAAAAATAGCAAAGGCAATGGCGATGGAAGGGACCATCGCCATTATTTTTATTGCATTCTTGGAGAAGCTGGGTGATTTATTTTCGGATTGATTCATGGAAACCTCATTTTTGTATGGTTTTTTGCTGCGGACATTGCGTGGGAACAGTAACATTTTCTTAGCGCATGGCTTCGGAAAGTCTTGGCGTGTGGCTCCAGAAAGTCTTAGCGCATGGCTTCGGAAAGTTCTTTCCAGAGCTCGATGTCTTCTGCACTGAGGCGCATGTTGGTGACGAGTTCCTGACCGTCCGGAGAGGTGACTTTGAATTCAAAAACAGTGCCTTCCTGGATTCCTCTTCTTACGACCGCATTTAAAAAACGTGGAAATTTTGGGTGGTTGGCCGTAAAACGGGACCAGGCATTTTTCATTTTCATCAATTTCATTGGGTTGATCATAGTTTATTGTGTCTCACTTTCTGATATCATGTGTGGTTTTTGGTATGGAATCGTTCGCTACTGTTTGCGCTACGCGTGAACAGGAACCAGTTTGTGCTGCTGTACACGGGTAGGAATTTTCCGGGCAGCAGCAACATTCCTAGTATATCCCAGAATTGTCTCCATGAAAAGTGCTACTTGTAAATTTGCGTCAAAATAGGTATGATGGAAGTATCTGTTTGCAGAAAAAATTGGATAGAAAATACAGGGGATAATGGCATGGACATGTTTTCGCGAAAGGATTTATTTCGTCTGTTTGCACCGCTTTTGGTAGAGCAGCTTTTGGCTGTTTTGGTGGGCATGGCGGATGTTGTCATGGTGGCGGCTGTCGGGGAAACCGCAGTTTCGGGCGTTGCGCTGGTGGATTCCATCAGCCTGCTGGTCATTCAGGTTTTATCGGCGATGGCGACCGGCGGAGCGGTTGTCTGCTCCCAGTATATTGGCAAGAAATCGCCAAAGCAGGCATGCCGGGCGGCCGGACAGCTGGTCCTGATCACTGCAGCGCTTTCTCTCATGATCGCAGCGGTGGCATTTATTGGAAACCGGCATTTGCTGCAGCTCATCTTTGGGGCGGTCGAAGTGTCTGTTATGGATAACGCACAGATTTATTTCTGGTTTACGGCGATGTCGTATCCATTTCTGGCGCTTTATAATTCCGGGGCAGCTTTGTTCCGGTCTATGGGAAATTCCAGAGTGTCCATGAAAGTTTCCCTGGCCATGAATGCGATCAATGTCGTGGGCAATGCATTGTGCGTGTTTGGGCTTCACATGGGCGTCGAAGGTGTGGCGATTCCGACCTTGGTATCGCGCATGTTTGCGGCAGTGGTGATGGTGATTCTGGTGCAAAATCCCGAGAACAGCATTTGCGTGACCAGTTTTTCGCAGCTGATTCCAAAGCCGGATATGATCAAAAAGATCCTGGCGGTCGGCATCCCGAGCGGTCTGGAAAATGGCATGTTCCAGTTTGGCAAGATTGCCCTGCAGAGCCTGGTTTCTACACTTGGTACGGCATCGATTGCAGGCTATGCGGTAGCATGTAACCTGGTGACGTTTCAGTATCTGCCGGGTGTGGCATTGGGACTTGGGCTGATCACCATTGTGGGGCAGTGCGTAGGAGCGGGCAAGCCAGAGCAGGCAAAAATGTATACAAAGAAAGTGCTTATGATCAATTACGGACTGGCGTTTGTCATTTGTGCGGTCATGGCAGTTTTCCGGAGCAATGTGGTGGGAATTTATAATCTGTCTCCGGAAGCATCTACTCTGGCGCAGAATCTTTTGCTGATCCATTCCTGCGGCATGGTGCTTTGGCCGTTGGCATTTACGGTGCCCCATGCGCTGCGTGCCGGACTGGATGCGAAGTTTACGATGATGGTTTCGGTGTTTTCCATGTGGATGTTCCGCATTGGATTCAGCTATGTGTTTGTCAAAGGGTTTCATATGGGCGTACTGGGAATCTGGTATGCGATGTTTGTGGACTGGACGTTCCGTCTGATCGTGTTCGTATGGAGGTTTAAGGGATTTTCTTCGCGGGTGCGTCAGGTATAAAAGCAAAAATCAGGAGGATGGGTTATGAAACGGGCATGTGGTATGCTGCTTCCGGTGGCGAGTCTGCCGTCGGAGTATGGAATCGGGGCTTTTTCAAAAGAGGCATATGACTTTGTAGATCAGCTTGCAAAGGCGGGGCAGCGGTATTGGCAGATTTTGCCTCTGGGACCGACCGGATACGGGGATTCTCCGTACCAGTCCTTTAGTGCGTTTGCGGGCAATCCGTATTTTATCGATCTGGAAGTGCTGATTGCCAGAGGACTTTTGCGCAAAGACGAGTGTGATGCGGCGGATCTCGGCACAAATCCTCAGGATATTGACTATGAGAAGCAGTATTTTCATCGAATCCCGCTCTTAAAAAAAGCGTTCGAACGCTGGAAAAAACAGCAGAAAAAGAAAGGGCGCAGTGATAAAAAACTGCAGGAATTATTTGAGGATGCGCTTGCAAAAGACACCCGGGAATATTGCTTTTACATGGCAGTAAAAAATCATTTTGAGGGAAAAAGTTTTCTCTTGTGGGATGAAGAGATCCGGACGAGAAAGCCGGAAGCCGTGAAAAAATATCAGGAACTCTGTCAGGATGAAATCCTCTTTTATGAATTTTTGCAGTACGAGTTTCAGGAGCAGTGGGCGCAGCTAAAGTGCTATGCCAATGAACAGGGAATCAAGATCATTGGTGATATTCCGATCTATGTTGCCATGGACAGCGCAGACAGCTGGGCACATCCGGAATTGTTCCAGTTCGATGCGGATGGACAGCCGGAGGCTGTTGCCGGATGTCCGCCGGATGCATTTTCTGCGACGGGGCAGCTGTGGGGCAATCCGCTGTATCGCTGGGTTTACCATAAAAAGACGGATTATGCCTGGTGGCTGGCACGCATGGAGTACAGTTTCCGCCTGTACGATGTTGTGCGGGTAGACCATTTCCGAGGATTTGATGCTTACTATTCCATCCCGGCCAATGATAAGACAGCGGAATTTGGACATTGGGAAAAAGGTCCGGGATATGGACTCTTTAAAGCGATGAAAAAGCGGTTTGGAAAGCTGCCCATCATCGCGGAGGATCTTGGCTTTTTGACGCCTTCTGTACTGGAACTGGTAAAGAAAACAGGGTTCCCAGGCATGAAGGTTCTGGAATTTGCGTTTGATGATAACGGGGAGAGCAGCTATCTGCCGCACCGCTATCCGAAAAACTGCGTGGTCTATACGGGTACCCATGACAATATGACGCTGCAGGGCTGGTACCACAGCCTGGCGCCGGAATCGAAGGCATTTGCATTGCGCTACCTGGGAAATTCCAATACACCGGAGGGAGAGATTCACTGGGATTACATCCGCCTGGCGCTTGCAAGTGTGGCAAAATTGGCGGTAATTCCGGTACAGGATTACCTGGGACTTGGAAACTGGGCGCGCACCAATGAACCGTCCACGCTTGGGAAAAACTGGCGCTGGCGCATGAAGAAAGAGGATCTGACACCGGAACTTCTGGAAAAATGCCGGGAGATGGCGGAAACGTATGGACGGGTGAAGAAAATAAACAATATTGCACAGTAGCGAACGAGGGGCGAAAGCTCCCACAGCCGCCAGGCCTGGCGGCTGTGGGAACTTTCGCCCCTTTGACTTACTGTGCGATCTTGTTATTGCACGGATACGGTGGCTGCGGTGTCAGCCCCCATATTCGTTTCGGCTGCCTGTGCGGTATCTTCCTCCTCCGGATCCACTGCGCCGCCTTCCAGGGTTTCGACACTGCCTTCCTTATGGGAAGTGAAGGTTCCCTGCACTTCATTGTCGGCTTTGTCGCGTGCGAAGACATGCAGTCCTGCAGGATCCATCTCGAACGAGAGGGTGTTGCTGGCGCGGTCTACGCTGAGCGGATTTATCCGCTCGCCTGCGGAATCCAGTGCATAGATGGAATCGAAGTTGATGCCAGACTGGCTGTCTGCAACGGTGATGGTTACAACGCCGTCCTGGATATCGGTACTGGAAAATTCCGGCGGGTTGTCATCCAATACGTTGACGTGTTCGAAGACGGTAGCCGGCATGCCGTTTAAGTTCACGACAGAGGACTCGATGGAGCCGTTTTTGTAAACCGTTGCAGTGTAGGTGCGGCCTTTGCCCTTTTCCAGCTCCAACGGTTCGCCGTCCAGTGTCATGCTGACGGACTTGGTTGGGAAAAAGGATTTTACAGTCAGAACGACGTTGGTGGAAAGATAGTCGTTGGTGTCTTCTACGACAACTGCAAGTTTTGGCTTGGTTGTGAGACAGAAAAATAAAATGCTGTTAAATACAAGGAACGGAAGCACATAAAATAAGAGAATATGCGGCCATTCGCTTTGTTTTTTCCTGCGGTAGCGGCGGTCACGCCGGGAAGCAGAAGTCTGATTTTGTTCCATAAAAAACTCCTTTTATCGCAAGGCAAAATGCCCGATGATCTGTCCAATAGCATAGCAGAAAAATGGCGGATTTACAAGATAACTTTTCTTACGATTCCTTTCGTTTCCCTTTTCAGCAAGCGGGGGAGTGTGATAGAATAGAAGCAGAATGGTGACTGTGGCGGCACGGAGTCGTTATGCAAAGGGAAAGACAATGCGGAAGTTTCGATCATTCCTTGCCGATAAGGTTCACTTTATGCCAAAGAGGAGACAATGCTGTCCGTGTGGTCGGTTCTTTTATAAGATTTATCACAGACAGAGGGATCAACATATGAACGGGGATAAAACGATGATTCAGAAAGCAGCGTTATTTGCAGCAAAGGCCCACGAGGGCATGATGCGGAAAGGAAGCCGGATTCCGTATATCTATCATCCGATGGAGGTGGCACTCATTGTGGCGCAGCTCACAAACGATCCGGAAGTCATTGCGGCGGCGTATCTTCACGATGTTCTGGAGGATACCAGTGTGACACCGGAAGAACTGGGCGCAGCATTTGGAAGCCGGGTGTTGTCGTTTGTACAGGCGGAGAGCGAGGACAAATCGCTGAGCTGGAAAGAGCGCAAGGCCAGTACGATCGCGCATTTGAAGCAGGCATCTTACGAAGTTAAAATCCTGACTCTGGGTGACAAACTCAGCAATATGCGCAGCACCGCCCGCGATTATATGGTGATCGGGGATGAAATCTGGCAGCGTTTCAATGAAAAGCACCGGGAGTCGCATCGCTGGTATCTGGACGGGATTTTGGATGGTTTGCAGGAACTGAAGGATTCTGCACAGTTTCAGGAACTGAAGCGTCTGTATCATATGGTATATGAAGCATAACGTGCATACGGAGCGGAACGTGCATACGGAGCATAAAGTGTATACGGAGCGGAAATAGGATGCCATGTATAAGAATCATATTAAGAAATAAAAAACAGATAAGGAATACGAAGGATACAAAGCAAAGGATACAAAGCAAACGATACAAAGCAAACGATACAAATCAAAGAATATAAATCAAAGGATATAAATCATAAGAAAGAAGGAATGTCGAATTTTGCGGCATTCCAAACTGCTTGCGGGCAGGAATACGCTTGACGTGTGTTCCTGCCCGAAGTACAATGTGCGTAAATGATGAGATGTTTCATCGGCGCAATCTGTCGTTTCCGGCATGCGCAAAACAGACCCGTCCAGTTCTTGGCGGGAATTTCCATAGAAAAAGTATTGAAAGACGATAAATCAGGCAGAAAACGAGGGAATGCAGGGGCAGGACTGATAGAAAACCGTGAAGAAAATCGAAAGCAAAAAACAGCGAAAAAAGGAAAACTGAGGAAACAGGAGAATAGCGGAAACAGAAGAACAGCGGAAACGGGGAGAGAGGAAACAGCAAAAAACGAAAAAACAAAACAGGGAAGAACAGAGAACGATAGTCAACAATAGGGGAATAATGTATGACAAAAGAAAATACGAAGACGATACAGACCGCACTCTGGGTTGCACTGGTCCTGGTCCAGATGGCAGTCGTAGACTGTCTTGAAGTGCATGCAAAACCAGTGCAGGAAGAACCAGCACAAGCAAGATCACTGCAGGCAGGAACAGCAGATTCCGAACCATCCGATGACACAAAGGTGCGCCGTGAGGTGCTGTATGAAGCAATCGAGGGAGAAGCAGCGTTGCCTTCGGTGATCGATGTCTCGATTCTGGCTGGCAATGAGGAAGAAGTTGTGCCATGTCAGGCGGTGGAACAGCTGGAAGAATCGCTTTACTGGCAGGATGATTTTTCTTTTCCGCTGATGTTTTATGAGTATGGGGCGGATGCGTATCAGATGGGAGATGTGGTGCTGGACGGGGAGAATTTGTCGGAGCTGGTCCGGCAGTATGGCGAAGAACTCTTGCAGGATATGGGTCTTTCTCCAGAGGACTATGAAGTGACAGAGTTAAGCTGGGCCGGTGAACCGTATGTGAATGAGGATGGGATCACGTGCCGGGATGCAGTGGGGCGTGGCAGCCGTCTCCTTAGGGATTACCGGGTGGTGTATGAAGGTTATGTAGATCCGCAAAGGTGGAAAGAACTGAAAGCTGCAGTGCAGGGAGAAGAACTGGAGTCGGAAGTATCCGAGATGGAGATGGAGACGGAAACGCTGGAAAAACCAAACGATATCCGCATAGAGACGCAAAAAGAAGTGGAAGCGGAACCTGAAACGAAAACGGAAAAGTCCAGGCTTCGGGAATTTCTGGAGAAGGTGACAAAAATTCTTCTGATTGCAGTCGGAATCGGAGCAATCTTCTTTTTTGGGGGACTTCTGGTGCTGGCATTGCTGTGGGTGGTACGAAAAGTGCGGGGAAAGTGACATGAATGCCGGACCCGGGCATAGGATAGAAAGTAAGGATGCTGCGGGTGCAGATTGCCAAAATGACCGTGGCCGGAAAATAAAAATGCGCGGGGCAAAACATGAAAGAATGGTATCGGATGACGGCAGAGGAAGTCTTGCGGGAAATGGAGAGCAGAAAAAGCGGACTTTCGCAGCAGCAGGCTGATGTGCGCTGTGGGCAGTTTGGGGAAAATGTGCTGCAGGAAGATTCCGGGGAAAAGGTCTGGCAGGTGTTTTTGAAGCAGTTTCAGGATCTTCTGGTCCTGATCCTGATCGCAGCGGCAGTCATTTCCGTGCTTTCCGGCAGTGGAGAAAGTGCGGCGGTTATTTTTGTTGTGCTCATCATGAATGCCTTGTTAGGGACGGTTCAGCATGAAAAGGCAAAAAAGTCACTGGAAAGCCTGAAAAAGCTGTCGGCGCCGACGGCACAGGTGATGCGGGATGGAAGTGCCAGGGAAATTCCGGCTTCGAAGGTGGTGCCGGGCGATATTGTCCTGCTGGATGCCGGAAGCATGGTAGCAGCAGATGGACGTCTGCTGGAATGTTATCATCTGCAGGTGAATGAAAGTTCGCTGACGGGGGAGTCGCTGCCTGTGGAAAAACAGGCAGCACCGCTTCCGACCGGGCCGGGCACAGCCTCCAAAAGGGCGGCAGAATGTGCGTCTGGACTTGCGAAAACAGAAAGAAAACCGGCAAAACATGTGGTTGGAGTTGCCCTGGGCGATCAGACCAACATGGTCTTTTCCGGTTCGCTGGTGACGGGCGGCCGCGGTATTTTTGTGGTGACGGCCACAGGCATGGAGACGGAACTTGGAAAAATCGCCCGCCTCATGAATACGGCAAAAGAAAAGAAAACACCACTGCAGGTTAGTCTGGATGCGTTCAGTACGCATCTTGCGGCGTTGATTTTTGCTATCTGTGTCCTGGTGTTTGGGCTGAGTCTGTACCGCGGAACGAATGTCCTGGAGGCGTTGATGTTTGCCGTGGCGCTCGCGGTCGCGGCCATCCCGGAAGCGCTTGGTTCCATTGTGACGATCGTACAGGCTATGGGGACGCAGCAGATGGCGAAAGAACATGCCATTATCAAAGATCTGAAAGCGGTGGAGAGTCTTGGGTGTGTGTCTGTGATCTGTTCGGATAAGACTGGAACTTTGACACAGAACCGTATGACTGTGGAGCAAGTGTTTTCGGATGGCAGGATTCTGGTACCGGGAGAATTGAACGTGTATAATCCGGTTCACCGATATTTTTTGTACGCGGCCATCCTGGATAACGATGCCGTCATTCACGGAGATCTGTTTAAAGGGGATCCGACGGAGGCGGCGCTTCTTTCCATGGCAATGCGGGCCGAGATCGCGCCGGATGCAGTACGCAGTGAGATGCCGCGCCTTGGGGAACTTCCATTTGATTCGAAGCGGAAACGAATGAGCACGCTGCATCTTTGTGATGGTTCCCCTGTGCTGTTTACGAAAGGGGCACCGGAGGTTTTGCTGGAACGGGCAGATCAGGTCCTCACGAAAAATGGGGTAAGGGCGATGACATTAGAACAAAAAGAGCAGATCCGGCAGCAGAATGAAGCCTGGGCATCGCAGGGACTGCGGGTCCTGGCTATGGCATATCGCCTGCTGGAACCGATGCAGGTCTGCAGCCTGGATTTGGAGGACTCCTGTATTTTTCTGGGAATGGCAGCTATGGCAGATCCGCCAAGACCAGAGTCCAGACCTGCTGTGCTGATGGCAAAAAGGGCGGGCATCCGTCCGGTGATGATCACAGGCGATTATCAGGTTACGGCGCTGGCTGTGGCCGGAAAGATTGGAATTCTGGAACCCGGGGACCTGGCTGTGACAGGACAGGAGCTGGAGCAGATGAATGATGCACAACTGGACCGGAAACTGGCTTCCATTTCCGTTTATGCGCGGGTTTCACCGGAACACAAGATCCGCATTGTGGAAGCGTGGCAGAGGCAGGGACGGATCGTGGCAATGACCGGGGACGGTGTGAACGATGCCCCTGCCCTGAAAAAAGCGGATATTGGTGTGGCAATGGGAATTATGGGGACGGAGGTATCGAAGGATGCAGCGTCCATGATCCTGACGGACGATAATTTTGCAACGATGATCCGAGCGGTGGCAAATGGGCGAAACGTGTACCGCAATATCCGCAATGCGATCCAGTTCCTGCTTTCTGGAAATATGGCGGGGATTCTCTGCGTGCTGTATACATCGGTTCTGGCTTTGCCGATGCCATTTGCACCGGTACATCTGTTGTTTATCAATCTGCTGACGGATTCGCTTCCGGCGATTGCAATCGGCATGGAACCCCAGGAGGAGGGACTTTTGGAACAGCCGCCGAGAAATCCGGAAGAAGGAATTCTGACAGTGCCTTTTTTGCTCCGTCTGTTTGTGCAGGGTATGCTGATCGCAGCCAGTACCATGACGGCATATCATATGGGAATGGAGACCGGGGGAACGGGGACCGCGAGTACCATGGCTTTTTCTGCATTGACACTGGCGCGATTGTTTCACGGATTTAACTGTCGCAGCAGCCATTCCGTTTTGCGTCTTGGACTTTGCAGCAATATGTGGAGCGTGATGGCATTTGAAACCGGTGTATTGCTGCTGGCGGCGGTATTGTTTTTGCCTGGGCTGCAGGTAATGTTTGCTGCAGCAGATTTAAGTTTGCGCCAGATCATCGCGGTTATTGTGTGCGCAGCCGTACCGATGGTCGTGATCCAGGCAGCAAAGCTGATCCGGGAAAGTCTGTTGTAGTTTGTAGGATTTTTTCAAAAAGAAGAGGGAAATAACACAGAAAAAAAGTCATTTATCCTGACAAAATGAATGATTGTATAAAAACAGATACTTGTCAGAAGTTGAGAAAAAAACGCATATATACTGCTTGCAATTTAAAAAAAATATGATATTCTATATGCAGGTCAGATGACTGGCCTGCTCTAGAATGAATCGTTATGAATTTAACAAATCATGACGGTATTAAAGAAACTGCAATGTATATAAGGAACGTTGTTTTGGACAAAATCCATAGAACTTGCAGCCGTAAGAATGCGGAAGCTTTGGCAAAGCAGCGGATGACGGAAAGACGATATGACTAATCATATATCAGGAAGTATTCTGGTTTGAGAAGTTATATTTTTTTCTGGCAAAAATGTATACAGTATGCAAAAACACAGACAATCGTTTCACACAGACTGTGTGAACACCGTACAATTTTAAGGAGGAAAACACCAAATGACGAACTTTGAGCAGTGGGATGGTTTTGATGGCCGCCTCTGGAAAGAGGAAGTAAACACCCGTGACTTTATTCAGAAGAACTATAAGCCGTATGATGGCGATGAGTCTTTCCTGGCTGGCCCGACTGAGGCTACTGACAAACTGTGGGGAATTCTGCAGGGTCTGCAGAAAGAGGAGCGCGCAAAAGGCGGCGTTCTGGATATGGATACCCATATCGTTTCCGGCATCACTTCCCATGGCCCGGGCTACATCAGCGAGGCTGATAAGGATTTAGAGCAGATCGTTGGTCTTCAGACCGATAAGCCGTTAAAGAGAGCATTCATGCCTTACGGCGGTATCAAGATGGCGGAGCAGGCTTGCCAGAACTATGGTTACGAGCCGGATCCAGAGCTGCACAAGATCTTCACCGAGTACTGCCGTACGCACAACCAGGGTGTATTCGACGCTTATACCCCTGAGATGAAGAAAGCACGTCACAACAAGATCATCACCGGACTTCCGGATACCTACGGCCGTGGACGTATCGTAGGCGACTACCGCCGTGTGGCTCTGTATGGTATCGATTTCCTGATCCAGGAGAAGCAGAATGACTTCGCAAACTGCGGCGATGGAACCATGGTTGATGAAGTAATCCGTCAGAGAGAAGAGCTGTCCATGCAGATCAAAGCTCTGAAAGACATGAAGGTTATGGCTCAGTCCTACGGCTACGATATCTCCCAGCCGGCTAAGACTGCAAAAGAGGCTGTTCAGTGGCTGTACTTCGGATACCTGTCCGCAGTTAAGACCCAGAACGGTGCCGCAATGAGTGTCGGCCGTATCTCCACCTTCCTTGATATTTATATTGAGCGTGACCTTGCAAACGGTGTACTCACCGAGGCTGAGGCACAGGAGCTGATCGACCATCTGGTAATGAAATTCCGTATGGTGAAATTCGCAAGAATCCCGTCCTACAACCAGCTGTTCTCCGGTGACCCGGTATGGGCTACCCTGGAAGTCGGCGGCATCGGCGTAGACGGTCGTTCCATGGTTACCAAGACCGACTACCGTTTCCTGCACACCTTAGAGAACATGGGACCGAGCCCGGAGCCGAACATGACGGTTCTTTACTCCTCCGCTCTTCCGATGAACTTCAAGAAGTATGCAGCTCACATTTCCATCAACACCAGCTCTGTTCAGTACGAGAACGATGACGTGATGAAGCCGGTATGGGGCGATGACTACTCCATCTGCTGCTGCGTATCTGCTACCCAGACCGGTAAAGAGATGCAGTTCTTCGGCGCACGTGCAAACCTGGCTAAGTGCCTGCTGTATGCTATGAACGGCGGTCGCGACATGAAGAGCAGAGAGCAGGTTGGTCCGGAGTTAAGACCGATCACCTCTGAGTACCTTGATTATGATGAAGTGATCAGGAAATATGATGTTATGATGGACTGGCTGGCAGGTCTGTATGTCAACACCTTAAACCTGATCCAGTACATGCACGACAAGTACTTCTATGAGGCAGCTGAGATGGCTCTCATCGATACCGATGTACGCCGTACCTTCGCTACCGGTATCGCTGGATTCTCTCACGTTGTTGACTCCTTAAGTGCGATCAAGTACGCTAAGGTAAAAGCAATCCGTGATGAGGAAGGCATGATCATGGACTTCGAGACCGAGGGTGACTTCCCGCGTTACGGTAACGACGATGACCGTGCAGATGACATCGCTGTATGGCTGTTAAAGACCTTCCTTGAGAAGTTAAAGAAACGCCACACCTACAGAAATTCCGAGGCTACTACCTCCATCCTGACCATTACATCCAACGTAGTATATGGTAAGGCAACCGGTAACATGCCAGACGGAAGAAGAGCAGGCGAGCCGTTATCTCCTGGTGCAAACCCGTCCTACGGCGCAGAGAAGAGCGGACTTCTTGCTTCCTTAAACTCTGTTGCAAAGCTTCCGTACGAGTGGGCTCTGGATGGTATCTCCAATACCCAGACCATCAACCCGGACGCACTGGGACACAGCGCAGAGGAGCGTATCGACAACCTGGTACAGGTTATGGACGGCTACTTCGATCAGGGCGCTCATCACTTAAACGTAAACGTATTCGGTACCGAGAAGCTGATTGATGCTATGGAGCATCCGGAGAAAGAGGAGTATGCAAACTTCACCATCCGTGTATCCGGCTATGCTGTTAAGTTCATCGACTTAACCAGAGAGCAGCAGATGGATGTAATCTCCAGAACCTGCCACGCAAGCATGTAAGGAATTGTGTAACAGCATATAAAAAAATAACATGTCAAAAATGCGTCACCGGCGTATTTGAAAACAGTAAAAGAAAAACACTCCGGTGGGGAACGAAAATTTCCCCATATCGGAGTGTTTTCACTTTTTAGGAGATACTATATAATATAGAAAAATAAGACAACAATTCCACCAATTACGCTGCCAGGTGTGCCTGCGTGAACCGTGGTGAGAAGCGTGGAGTTGGTTGAATAAATGAAAATAGGAGGAGAGTTCATGGAAGAGAACAAAGCACTTGTGGGTCACGTGCATTCCCTGGAAACCTTTGGTCTGGTAGACGGACCGGGTGTCCGCACCGTGGTATTTTTGCAGGGCTGCCGCATGCGCTGCCGTTACTGCCATAACCCGGAGACCTGGAGCATGTCCGGCGGCGAAGAATGGACCGCGAAGGATCTGTTTAACCGGGTGTACCGTTACCGCACCTACTGGAAGAACAACGGCGGTATTACCGTCAGCGGCGGAGAACCACTTTTACAGATTGACTTTCTGCTGGAATTTTTTAAGCTGGCGAAGGCAAAAGGCATCCACACCACACTGGACACGGCTGGAAATCCATTTACCAGAGAAGAGCCGTTTTTCAGCAAATTCCAGGAGCTGATGAAGGTGACAGACCTGGTGATGCTGGACTTTAAGGAGATGGACAGCGTCCGCCATAAAGAACTGACCGGCTGCGACAATGACAACATTTTGGATCTGGCAAAGTATCTTTCGGATACTGGAAAGGATATGTGGATCCGCCATGTGCTGGTGCCGGGACTGACGGACCAGGAGGATGATCTGAAAGCGATGCGCGGGATGTTAGAGGAATTAAAGACTGTGAAAAAGGTAGAGATTCTGCCATATCACAGCTTGGGGCTGTTTAAATGGCAGAACCTGGGAATTCCGTACACGCTGGAAGGCGTACCGGCACCGACGAAGGAAGAAGTGGTGCGGGCCGAGAAGATTCTGGGGATTGTCAGATAACCGGCTGACAGGTCATCCGGTTGTTGACCGGAAGAGCAGTCAAGCGGATAATCCGCTGTTTGGCCAGCAGGAGTAATCTGCTACAGTTCCTGGTATCGTTCTTCCAACAGTTTCCGTATGCAGGGGTAGAGTGGGTTCAGCGCCTGCTCTTCTTTCCAGACAAGCAGCCCTTTTACAAAAAATGGTTCCGGCAGAGGAATATGGAGCAGGTCTGCTTCTATTATATGAAACAGACTTTCCGGAAGAATGCTAAGTCCCTCTTTTTCGCAGCAGAGGCGTGCGGCTTCCTGATACGTGCTGGTTTTGACGATGTTTGGGCAGTCAGCCAGCCCGGTTTGTTCCATGGCTTGTTGCTGTAGGGATGGGAAAAGGGAAAAATTTTCTTTCATAAAAACGCGGTCATACTTCCAGGAGCCTTTGGATTTCATTCTTTCGATCAGATCCATTTGCTGATACCGGGAGCGGGATGCGGCGAGAAGATAGGAATCCTGGTGAAAGATCTGCTGAATGCAGGGCTTGGAAAACATGGTCCGGGTATTTACGATAAGCAGGTCAACGACATCATTTTCCAGAAATTGCCAGGCATTTTCACAGTCTCCGGCTGTGAGTGTAAGCCGCGCCTGCGGATAAAGTTTTAGGACTTTCGACCAGATGTCTTTCAGGAACATGTTTCGCATGGTGTATTCAATATAGATACGGACATTTTGCAGAGCAGTCTGCTTCAGGGAGGTTAAAGCATCCTGAAGCTCCTGCTCTGTTTTTGCAATCTGCTTTGCGGTCTCCAGCACGATTTTTCCGCGTTCAGTTGGAAGAATAGCAGATTTGGAGCGCGCAAAGACCGGAAAACCAAGTTTTTCTTCAAAGATTTTCAGCTGTTGGGAAAGTGCTGGCTGGGAAAGCAGGCAGCGCGCTGCCGCGCGGCTGATGTTCTGTTCTTCTTCAATGGCCAGAAGGTATTCGTAAATTCTGGAATTCATAAGCAGTCTTCTCCATATTCTCTCAGAATTTGTCTGGTGTTTTCGTCCGGACACAAAAATGCAGAATTTGCCTGGTGCAGGCGTCGGTATTCCAGATAAATAAAAAATTTTTCCATTGGGGTCAGAACATGCCCTTTGCGAAAGGCAAATCCTTCGAAAAGAGTGGGCATACCTGGAAGTGAAAAATAATGGAGCTGTGGAAGACCAAAAGCGCTTGCTTCATCCAGAAAACCGGCATAGCTTCCTTCTGCAAGCAGATGTTCGTTTGTCAGGCGATTCGAAGTTTTGAGCTGAATATTGAACTTCAGATGATTCTGTTCCAGAAAACGGCTGACGCGTTCCCCGATTACGGTTCCGATATCTGGGAGAATAAACGGGGCATCTTCCATGGCAGAAAGCTCTGAAACGGATAAGGCAGCAGGCGCGGTGGCAGTACCTCCTTTGTCATAGAGCGGGTGAAAACTGGGAATGCCAAGCAGGATCTGTTTCTGTTCAAGAGAGAAAAACAGGTAGTCGTATTTTCTTTGAAGTTCGCAGTCATCGATCATCAGAAGAATAAAATCCAGCTGATGGGCGAGAAGCTTTTCATGCAGAGAGGCAGATCCCTCGTTTGTCACCGAAACCTGAATGTATGGATACTGCTCCAGAAGATACGGATAAATATAGGCAAGCGCAGCGCCTCCACGGATGGGCGGAATCCCGAAACGTACTTCGTTTGGAGAATCCTGTTCCAGAAGAGCCAGCTTTTGATGAAGCTGGGATTGCAGCAGCTGGATCTTGCGTGCGCTTTTCAGATAAATCTGTCCGGCCTGGGTCAGGGTATAGCAGCCGGAAGAGGTGAGAAAAAGGCGGATCCCGGTTTCTTCCTCCAGATTTTTCAAGTAGCGGCTCAGCACGGACTGTGAAACATGAAGCGTCCGGGCAGCCTGGGAAAGTGTTTTATTTTCAGCGATGGCAATGAAGTAATCGTAGTGGAGTGTGTTCACGAGTCTCCTCCTGAAAAGCATCTGAGTTGCTGTCAGAAATACGGTGGAGACAGTAATTCCGCGTATGGACAGAGATGCTATGCTTTTTTCTTATAGTATTATGTTTAGTATATATTAGAAAATCCGAAGATTCAAGCGTATGATGGAACTATAAGAGGTGCTGGGTACGCATGTGTAAACAGTAACCTGTTGGAATCAGGCCTGGATTCAAAATCATTACGATGCAGTTTTCTTATGGTACAAAGGAGGAGGCAACAAATAATGAACACACAACTGATCATTACCCTGGCGGTGCTGGTATTCATGGCAGTATCGTTTATGGTGAGAAAAATATCATTCGGTCTGACTGGCATGATCTGCATGCTCGCACTGGCAGTGACCGGAGTCATAGATTTAAACACGGCGTTTTCCGGTTTTTCCAATAAAACCACAATTCTGGTTGCAACTATGATGCTGGTAGCTGGTTGTATCGGAAAGACAAGTCTGGTAAGCGTAATCCGCAAGCGGATGTCTTCCATTCAGGAGAAAAGCGGAATTTTCCTGCTTTTGGCGATTCTTGGTTTCACCATTTTATTGACCCAGCTGATCGGTATGACTGCCCTGATGTCTGTCATGCTGATGTTAGTCGTTACACTGGATGATGACAGTGATCTGGCACAGTCCAGAATTTATTTCCTGATCGCAGCGGTCAATGCAGCCTGGTTCGGACGTTTTCCGATCGGTATGGGTGCAACCCTGCCGATGATCCATAACTCTTACTATGAGGGGCTGGTAGCAGAGCATCCGGAATTCCTGCTTGGTGTATTTGACTATATGAAAGTGGGACTGATCCCGTCCATCGTGTTGACGATCTACTGCTTGTTTGCATGGAAGCTGATTCCAAAGACAAAGATGGACGTGAATGCGATGCAGCACACCAACAAAGATACAAAGGCATCCCAGCTGACAAAACGTCAGGAGCAGATTGTCTGGGGCGTATTTGGAGTCATCATGCTGGCATTTGTATTTTCTACCCAGCTTGGAAATCTGGTTTATCTGCTTCCGATCGCAGGCTGCATTATCCTGGTGCTGACCGGTGTTGTTTCCAGTCAGGAAGCTTCCTGCACACTTGCCGGTGACATGGTATTCTGCGTAGCGGGTGTTCTGGTTGTTTCTTCAGCGCTGAACTCTTCCGGTGCAGGTCAGCTGATCGGTGATTTTGTGCTGAAGCTTTTGGGAAGCAATCCGTCCAGCACCCTGGTTATTACGGTGTTCTGTGTTGTTACCGTGATTATGACTACGTTCTTAAGCAACAATGGAACCATTGCGATCATGACACCGATCGCAGTTTCGACGGCACTGGCCGGGGGCATGAATCCAAAGGCAATTGTTTTGGTTGTATTCGGTGCATCCTGCCTGGCGATTGCATTCCCAACCGGATGCGCCGGAGCGATGATGGCATTCTCCATTGGAAATCATAACCCGATGAAGCTGCTTCGGTTTACGCTGCCGTTTTTGATCTTGGGATCTGTTTCCCTGATCATTTCCGCAAGTATTTTTTTCCCGGTTTACAGTTAAGGAGGTAAAGTGATATGACGAAAGAGTTGCTTCAGGAACAGCTTGAAATCCTGGATCGCACCAATATGCATAAAAACGCAGCAAAAGAACGCGTGATCCCGGAAAGCTATCTGGCTTACAAAAACCAGGTGGAACAGAAAGAGACGATGCTTGAGAGCCCGTCAACCGGTGTGCCGGTGCGGTGTGTGATCACAAAAGCAAACAATCTTGAGAAAGATGCCCCGCTGTTTATTAATCTGCACGGGGGCGGATTTGTCCATCCGCAGGATGGAGATGACGACCTGTTCTGCGCCAGGGTGGCAGCCGAAATCGGTGGAATTGTAGTGGATGTCGATTATGCGGTAACACCGGAATATGTATTTCCAACGGCGTTTGAGCAGGTCTGGGATGTGGCAGAATGGGCTTTTGCACATGCAAAAGAGCTTGGCGCAGACTCGAACCGGATTTCCATCGGCGGTCACAGCGCTGGAGGTGCGCTGACTGCAGCCATCTGCTTGCGTGCAGCAAAAACAGGAAACATGAAATTTGCGCTTCAGATCCTGGATTATGCGGCACTGGATAATGCAATGTCGTTTGAGCCGGGCGGAAATGAACGCAGCCGCGCGTTCTCCATGCTTTACTGCGATGGAAATGTACGTGTATTAAAGAGCCCATACTGTTCTCCGGTTTTTGCGTCCGGTGAAATGTTGAAAAATCAGCCGCGCACCTTGATCATCAACGCAGAGCATTGCCCGTTTCGGACGGTTACCGAGCGTTATGGACAGCGGCTGGCACAGGCCGGAAACGAAGTGGCATTTCGGCTTTTCCCGGGAAGTGCCCATGGATTTACCATCCGCATGACAGGAGCATGGTTAGAAGCCCAGGACCTCATCATACGGTATCTGAAAAAAGCAGAGTACAGGGAGGTAAAGTAAGATGACAGAGGAGAGAAAACAGGAAATTCTCGAAATCATAAGAAATACAAACCGGAGACCGGTACAGACCGGCAAACCGCTGTACCCGGAAGAAATTATGGCATATCCCAATCTTTGTGAAGAGATGGAAAGCATCAGCCGCACCGTGGATGGCTTTTCCTATCGCATGGATATTCTTCGGGCAAAGAACCGGGGAGAAAACTGCCCGCTGTTTATCAATATCCATGGAGGCGGATTTATTGGTCCGCACCGGGAAAACGATACTTATTTCAGTGCGTACATGGCAGATCAGATTCATGGAATTACGGTAGATCTGGACTATACCCTTTCTGATGCAGCACCATATCCGGTGGCACTCCATCAGTGCATGGATGCGCTGGATTATGTGGCAGAGCATGCAAACACGTGGGGCGCGTCGGCGAAAGATATCAGCGTTGGCGGTTACAGTGCCGGCGGCGCCCTGACAGCAGCAATGGGAATCTGCTGTGCAGAGCGCGGCGGCTTTGTGCCAAAACTTCAGATTTTGTGTTATCCTCCGCTGGAATATCGTATCCCGGATCAGTACAAGATCGATGCTTACGACCGCCAGATTGGAATGGAGCGGTGCAAGGCATTTGCAGATCTCTACTTCGATGATAAGAAAGAAAATTTTGAGGATATTCATAATTCTCCGCTTTATGCGCCGAGAGAGATTCTGGCAAAGCAGCCAAAAACCCTGATTCTGTCTGCAGGTCTCTGCAATTTCCGTTATGAAGACGAAGATTACGCGATCTGCCTGGCAGACGCAGGCGCGGAAGTCATCTTAAAACGCTTCCCGGAAGCATCCCACGGATTTATTCCGCATTTCATGGATGGCTGGAAGGAAGCAGCTGACCTGATGGTGCGGGAAATCCTGGAAAAATGAGTGAATAATTTGAGCGTAAAACAATGGACCGTGGAAGTTGCCTTTGGTAATTTCCGCGGTCCTGTTACGTTAGGGATATTGCTATAATTTACTCATCGCAGCTTCATCTGCCACCACGGTGACATCGCTGTGCAGCTGCAGGATGGATGCCGGTACCTTCGGTGTGATCGGACCGCTGATCATGGCTTTTAGTGCATCGGCTTTATCTTCTCCGCTGACTACGACCAGAATCTTTTTGGCAAGCATGATGCTTCCAATGCCCATAGTGTAAGCCTGACGCGGCACATCCGCTTCGGATTCAAAGAAGCGTTTGTTGGCTTCGATGGTGCTTTCAGTCAGGTTGACGCAGTGGGTTTCCCGCTCAAAAACATCGGCTGGTTCATTGAATCCGATGTGTCCGTTGCGGCCGAGCCCCAGAAGCTGCAGGTCGACACCGCCGGTTTTACGGATGATCTCTTCGTATGCTTTGCAGGCGGTTTCGGAATCTGGTTCCAGTCCATTTGGGACAAAGGTGCGGCTCTTGTCGATGTTGACATGGTCAAATAGGTTGGTGTTCATAAAGTAGCGGTAGCTCTGAGGATTTTCCGGGCTTAAGCCTTTGTATTCGTCCAGATTGATGGTAGTAACCTGGGAAAAATCCAGATCGCCTTTCTGATACCATTCAATCAGCTGTTTGTAGGTGCCGATCGGAGATGATCCGGTGGCGAGACCAAGGACGCAGTCTGGTTTCATGATGATCTGGGCGGAAATGATGTTGGCAGCCTTGCGGCTCATATCCTGATAGTGTTTTGCTTTGCAAATATTCATAACGAACCCCTTTCCTTATAAAAATTCCCCCGATAAATATAGAAGCTAATAAGCTGTCTGCTTTAAGTATATCGGATTTTACGGGAAATACAATACAAAAAATGTTACGAGGTACGTGTTGGGGGACAGGAACAAACTGAAAATTCTGTCACACAAATTACACAGAAATCAGTTGAAATTTTGTCCGGAGTCAACTATACTACGCCCATAGGGGGTGTACATATGATCATTAAGAATGTACAGATTTACACAGAAAACCAAACATTTATGCCGGGGGATATTGTAATAGAAGGAGACCGGATAAAACAGATTATTCCCGAGGCAGAGTCTGCTTCAAGACAGGATGGAGAAATGGACGATACGATCATCGACGGACATGGTGCCTACGCGATTCCCGGACTCATTGACCTTCATTTTCATGGCTGTATGGGAGCGGATGTCTGTGACGGAACTGAGGAAGCATTGCAAACCATTGCCCGGTATGAGGCTTCGGTGGGCGTGACAGCGATCGCACCGGCTACCATGACGCTTCCGGTGGAGAAGTTGGAGCAAATCCTTCGAAACGCAGCAGCATATAAACGGAAGCAGGAAGTGCAAAAACGGCAGAGAGTTTGTGTCAAAACGGGCGAAAATGGAGAAGGTGTAGAAGTCACGGAAACTGCAGAAGTCACGGAAGCTGCAGAAATCACGGAAGCAGATCTGCTTGGCATCAATATGGAAGGTCCTTTCATCAGTCCGGTGAAAAAAGGTGCACAGGATGAGAAAAATATCATTCCGTGCGACGTGGAGATCGCAAAACGTTTTCTTACTGCATCCGAAGGACTGGTGAAGTTTATCGGAATTGCACCGGAAGAAAGTGAACAATCGGAGGAGTTTATTGAAAAAATGAAAGACTCTGTGGATATTTCCCTGGCGCACACCAATGCCGATTACGATACGGCGATGGCAGCATTTCAGGCTGGTGCGAACCATGCAGTGCATCTGTATAACGCCATGCCGCCGTTTACGCACCGGGCGCCGGGCGTGATGGGCGCCGTGGCGGACAGTAAGCATGTGATGGTGGAAATCATCTGTGATAATGTCCACATTCATCCGTCTGTGGTGCGTGCAACGTTCGCCATGATGGGAGCTGACCGCATGATCCTGATTAGTGACAGCATGCGCGCTACGGGCATGCCGGACGGTACCTATACGCTGGGCGGACTGGACGTTCAGGTGCATGGAAACCATGCGACTCTGGTAGATGGCGGTGCGCTGGCTGGCTCCGTGACAAATCTGATGGACTGCATGCGCACCGTTGTGAAGGTGATGGGCATTCCGTTTGAGACGGCAGTAGCCTGTGCAACGGCAAATCCGGCAAAGTGTCTGGGCGTGTATGATACATATGGTTCGATATCAGAAGGGAAAAAAGCAGATATTGTGCTGCTTCAGGAAAATCTGGACCTTAGCATGGTTATTAAGGATGGATCTGTGATTTGTAAATAGTTCGCAGGAACACGTAGAAAATGCGAAGAGGGCCGAAGAAATCACGCAGAAAATACGAAGAAAACTCAAAGAAAACCCAAAGAAAACCCGAAATATCCGACGAAACTTGCCGGATATTTCGGGTTTTTGCTCAGTGATTTGTGGTCTGCAATTCTGGTCTGATATCAGCCCAGTTTCGCGCGATACAGTTCCCACGCAATATGCGCACTTTCCTCCAGCTCTTCCAGACAGTAAAATGCATCCATAA
Source organism: Clostridium sp. AF32-12BH (assembly GCF_003477935.1). NCBI lineage: Bacteria > Bacillati > Bacillota > Clostridia > Eubacteriales > Clostridiaceae > Clostridium > Clostridium sp. AF32-12BH. The sequence goes on from NZ_QUEH01000006.1 coordinate 191,430, forward strand.
TGGATTTGCCCGGAACAACGGGACCGTGTGCTTTCAGAAGATAGCCATCGCTGGCAGCAGCGCGTTCGCGGAATGCGGCAAAGAGTTCCTGGGAACCTGGTTTTTCGTATGGAATCATGCCGACTGTGCCCAGTTTCATTTTCAGATAAGGTGTGTGATCCGGAATGCAGTCGGTTTCATTTAAATCCGGGACGAAACTCCACAGAATGGAATAGGGACTGTGCGTATGAATGACTGCCTTGATATCTGGTGATTTTGCAAAAAGAGCCAGATGCAGCGGCCATTCCTTACTCGGTTTTCTTCCTGCTACGTGTGTGCCATCCGGAAGCAGGACGGAAAAATCGTCTTTGGTCAGCGTGCCAAAGCAGGTTCCGCTGGCGCTGACATAAATTTTCCCATCATGATAGAAACTCATATTGGCGGAAGAACCGGAAGTTTTTCCCCGCTCAAAAAGGCTGTGTGCTGCCCACACGGCGTCTTCTAATTTCTGTTCTAATTCCTGATCTGTATTCATAAACAATGCCTCCATAAATTATTTTTCTTTTGTCATGGCAAGGGCACGGGAGAAGAAATCCTCCTGTCCAAAGTTTCCGCTTTTCAATACCAGGCGAATGTCGGAACGTGTTGCCGGAATCATGACCGGGACACCCGGGGCAATGCTTTCTCCAATCTGGTAAGAGGAGAAATGAAGTCCTTTTGTGATGGCACCGGAGGTTTCGCCGCCGGCAGAAATGATGCGGGTATAACCATGTTCAACTGCTTTTTGTGCCAGATTGGCGGAAGTCTGTTCCAGCAATGCGGCAATCTTTTCGGTCCCGAATTCCTGATATTTGCGGATTTTGTCCGGGGTATCAGAACTGTATACAAGAACAGCCTGATCCTTCGTTGTGTGCTGCTCGATAAATTCCCAGATTTGATCCAGGGTTTGTGTGCCGTTTAAAAGGGCGAGCGGATCCATGCGTACGGATGGCATGTTTTGTGCCTGATAGTCAGCAATCTGCGCAAGCGTCATTTTGGAACAGCTGCCTGCGATCAGGATGGCTTTGCCTGGAACGGCTGTCTGCGGAATTTGTCCGGATTTCTCGGAAGCCGGGATTAAACATTCTGCCAGTGGTTTTAAAAGTCCGCTGCCTCCGGACAAAAACGGCAGATAACCAAACTGCCGGGCGATAAATGTGCCGTCCTCATCGGTTTCGTAATCAGGAATCAGGTAAAATGGTTCCGCATGTTCCGGCTCCGGCTCATGCCACGCGGTGCCGCGTGGAAGAACCTGGCAGGGGTACTGGCTTTGCGGACGCATCAGTTCTGCAATCCGGCTGTCCCACATTGGCGTAAGCGGGTGATCTTTCATGGGGCTTTCATTCAGCGGGACTCCGTTTACGAAAAGGTTTCCGTTACGGACGGTCCGTCCATTGACAGGCAGGGACGGGCACAGAAGGGAATAGGAAGCGTGCATCTGCTTCATGAGTGCATCACATACCGGTCCGATGTTGCCGTGCGGTGTGGAGTCGAAGGTGGAACAGTATTTAAAATAAAGGTGGGAGATTCCCTGATCTTGTAAAAATGCAGCGGCTTTTAAGCTGTCCGAAACTGCCTGTGCAGTTTCCTGTGTCCGGGACTTTAAGGCGATCACGATCGCCTGAACCGGTTTTAAGTCGGCGGTGTCTTCTGGAATTCCGTTGTAGAGCTGTACGCTCATGCCGCCTTTTACAAGAAACGAAGCAGCATCGCTTGCTCCGGTGAAATCGTCTGCGATACATCCTAAGATGGCCATATAGAAACGTCCTCCTTACTGTAAAGGTTTGTAACTGTGATGATGCAAAACACCACAAAATCCGTTGCTGTCTGCGCAGCGCGTGAACAGTAACAAATAGAATCGGGCAGAAATAAGATGCCTTATCTTATGATAAATAGCAAAAATCATGCCAGGTGGAATGAAAACGGCAGGAAAACCGAGTGAGTCTGACCAAAACCGCGGCTGTGTGAGGATTTGTGTATGAAAACAGAATAAAAAAATGGGCGAAAGGTGTCGGACGCAGCCTTGACAGTTCCTGTTGCAGTGTTGTAACATGAATTACAATTCATGCAATTTGAACGATTATGATGCAATATGCAATATACGGGAAGGTGGTTATCGATATGATACGTTTATTGTTTGTGGTTCCGTATCCGGAACTGATGGAACAGGTCAAGAAAGTGGTGGCAAAGCATCCGGAACATGAGAAAGTTGACGCGGACGTGCAGGCTCTTATCGTGGAAGAAATGCCGGATATTCCGGTCGGAGCTTACGATGCGATCATTGCCAGAGGCTACACGGCGCAGAAAATGATTGCGAAATATTCGGATACCACCCCAACGATCCGGGTCCATATTTCCGGCTTCGATATTACGCGGGCGATTTATGAGTGCCGGGAAACGTATCATCCGAAGAAGATCGCGATCTGCGGATTTGAAGAAAATCTGTATGAGGCGGCCAGTATCTGTCAGATCCTGGGAGTTGAGGCGGAAATCTATGCTCCGATACGAAACCAGGATTTGCCAAAAGCGCTGGACCGGGCGATGCGGGAAGGCTGCGATGCGCTGATCGGCGGTTACTCAGCCAATATGCTTGCAAAGGAGCGCGGGCTGAATTCCGTTGTGATCCAGACGGGTACGGCGGCATTTGCGCAGGCATTGGATGAGGCGATCCATACGGTGGAACGTGTCCGCCAGGAGCGGGTGATCGCGCAGATGTATAAGACCGTCATTTATACTTCCGATGCCGGACTTCTTTACGTGGACCGCAGTGGCACAATTCAGGTACGAAATCGCGTGGCGCGGCAGATGAATGGAAATGTCAGCATCAAGGGACGAAAGATCAAAGAAGGAATTCCGTGGCTGTATCCCTTATTCCAGAGTGTGATGAAGACCGGAAACGCAGAGACCAGGTTACTTGCCATTCCGGACACGAAGCTGACGGTATCCGTAAAATGTTCTCCGGTTATTGCAAATCAGGAATGTTCCGGTACAGTATTTAATTTGACCGACGTGACCAAGATCCAGGAACTGGAAAGCCAGATCCGGCGAAAACTCAGTGAACGGGGCCTGAAGGCGCGCTATACCTTTGAACATATCCTCCACAAGAGCAAGGTGATTGACCGGACGATTGAGATTGCCAAACGGTATGCGGCATCCGATTCGAACATCATCATTGTCGGAGAGACCGGAACCGGAAAAGAACTTTTTGCGCAGAGCATTCACAATGCCAGCAGCCGGAAAAATGGACCGTTTGTGGCAGTGAACTGTGCGGCACTTACGGAAAATCTGCTGGAAAGTGAACTGTTTGGTTATGTGGAAGGTGCGTTTACGGGAAGCAGCAAGGGCGGAAAAATGGGACTGTTTGAGCAGGCACACGGAGGAACATTGTTTCTGGATGAGGTGGAAGAGGTTTCGATGGCGATCCAGACCAAGCTTCTTCGCGTACTGCAGGAACGGCAGGTGCGCAGGATCGGCGATGACAAAGTCATCGATATCGATGTGCGCATCATTTCTGCTACTAATAAAAGCATTCAGAAAATGGCAGAGGCAGGAACGTTTCGAAAAGATCTGGTCTACCGTCTGGATGTGCTCCGCCTGTTTTTGCCGCCGCTTCGAGAGCGGGAAAATGATGTGGAACTGCTGTTTGTGAATCAGCTTCAGGGAATGGAAAAGAACATTGACCAGGAACCATTAAAAATTGAAGACGGGGTATTTCCGTTGCTGCACCAGTATCCGTTTGGCGGAAACATCCGCGAACTGCGAAACATTGCAGAGCGGGTCTATGTCCTTCATGAGGGCAGCACGATCCATGTGCAGGATATGCAGGAGGCGCTGTATCCTGCAGATCTGGCGCCGGAACCGCAGAAGCAGGATGGGGCAAAAAACGGAAATTCCGTTTTGGTGGAAGCGGGAGTGCAAAAGACTTCTGCGCAGATTTTGCCTGGGGAGGAAGAACGCATTCGTCAGGCTTTGCGGCTTAGCGGCGGAAATAAGGGAAAAGCTGCAGCTATGCTGGAAATCGACCGGTCTACGTTGTGGCGGAAAATGAAAAAATACGGAATCGCGGATGAACGATAGAAAAATGATGCAATACAACGCATATGTTGCAAATAACAATAAAAATGCAATACTTGCAATGAACGGATGCGACCGATGGGAAAGAAAAAATGGGGAGGAAATAGAAAATTTTCATCCCCGTTTTTCTTTTCATTGCAGATCGAAAAGGCGTGTAAACAGTACGTTTGTGGAATTATTTTTCGTAATTGATAAAATATTCAGGAAAAAGTTGGCATGATTTGTGCTTTAAAGATGGTCAAAGCATTATGGCATACAAAATAACAAAGGGGGTTACATTTATGTCAACATCGTATGTGCTTATTGTTTTTGTAATCGCTATTGCGTTGATGATCTTTTTGATCTCAAAATGCAGAGTGAATGCAGCATTTGGTATCCTGATTGCAGCACTGGTTCTCGCCATTGCGTTAAAGACACCGTGGCAGGATATTGAAAGCACCATCAATGGTGGTTTTTCGGGAACCATTAAGAGTGTAGCAATCGTAATTTTCCTTGGATGTGCTATGGGCACCGTGTTGGAAAAGACCGGTGCAGCAGTCCGCATTACAAAATGGGCGATCGACCTGTTTGGTGACAAGAACATCATCTGGGCCATCGCACTGAGTTCTGCAATCCTTGGTATTCCGATTTTTGCAGATACCGTAGTGATCCTGCTGATCCCGATTGTATCCCTGTTAGCAGTAAAGTCCAAAAAATCCATGATGAGTTTTGGTACAGTACTTTACAGTGGAGCGCTGATAACCGCTTCTCTGGTACCGCCGACACCTGGTCCGGTTTCTGCAGCAGCATTATTAAATGTTCCGTTAGGACAGGCAATCCTCTGGGGTATTATTGTTGCAATCCCGAGCGTTATTGCAGCTGTTTTCTATTGTAAGACATTAAAGACACTGGTTGCGCCGAAGGAAGAGTTCCTGAAGGCAGCGGCAGAAAGCGAAGGACAGGAGCTTCCGTCCCTGTCAAAATCCATGTTGCCGATCGTGCTTCCGCTGGTTCTGATCCTGTTAAATACCGTTGCATCGGTTCTTATTCCGGAAACTCCGGTTGCAAACTTCCTGGCCTTTATCGGAAGCCCGTTAGCAGCACTGTTTAGCGGATGTATCAGTTCCCTGCTCCTGTGCGGTAAAGAGTGGAAAACCAAGAAAGTCTTAAATGACTGGGTAAATGAAGGTATCACCGCAGCAGCAATGCCGATCATCGTAACCGGTATGGGCGGTGCACTGGCTGTATTTGTAAAGAATGCAGGCGTTGCAGACAAGATCGCAGAGATCGTTATGCAGTCTTCATTCCCGGCAATCCTGATCCCGATCATCATCGCAGCACTGATCCATGTTGTTACCGGTTCCAACTCACTGGGTGTTATGACTGCAGCAGCACTGGTTGAGCCGATGCTTGCAACGCTGGGAATCTCTCCGGTTGCAGCTTTCCTGGCATGTGGTACTGGCGCCCTGATGTTCAAACATGCAAACTCTTCCGGTTTCTGGGTAACCGTTTCCATGTCCAACATGGATGTGAACCAGGGTATCCGTGCAGTCGGTGGTGCATCTACCGTAGCAGGATTTACCGGAGCAGTCATCACCTGTATTTTAGTTGCCCTGCATGTGATCTAATGGTATTACATGGGAAAATGTATTACATAAGGTAGCAATGCTGTGTCTTGTCGGCTGTTTACGGAAGATGCGATGAGACGCAGCGGCACATTTGAGATTCATTAGTCTGTCGAAAACAAAAAATGACGAAAAGGAGAAGCAGTTATGGAAAAATTTGTGACAAGAGCAGCAAGACTGAATAAAGCCTATGACATTGAGCTGATTGAGCGTGAACTGGAATGCGGCGAGGATGACATCATCGTAAAGAACCATATGATGGGAATTTGCGGATCGGATAAGAGTTTTTACCGGGGCTTTATGCCGCCGCAGACTGCAGAGTTCCGCCAGCCGCCGGAATTTCCATTCCTGCTTGGACATGAGAGCGGCGGTACGGTTGTTGCCGTCGGAAGCCGTGTCAGTGATTATAAGGTTGGCGATCAGGTTATGGCATTTGGCTGGAACAACAACTTTGCAGACTACTTTAAGTCCAAAGCGTTTCAGCTGCAGCCAGTTCCAGAAGGACTGGATATGGATATTGCGGCACTCGGAGAGCCGACCGCCTGTGCCATGTACTCCGGATTAAATACCGGTGTCCAGCTGGGTGATACCGTTGTGGTTATGGGCGGCGGTTACGCCGGACAGATCATTGCCCAGTGTTCTAAATTAAAAGGAGCTTACCAGGTGATCGTGGTAGATGTGCTGGAAGGCAAACTGAATCTGGCAAAATCACTCGGTGCGGATATCGTGATCAACTCCAAAGAAGAAGATCCGGTTGCAAAGGTGAAAGCCCTGACCGGCGGCAAAGGTGCGGATGTGGTTGTTGAGGCAGCCGGAACCGCAGAATCTTTCAATGCAGCCAGCGCGATGATCAAACATAATGGCAAATTTGTATTTTACAGCTGGGTAACGACTCCGATCACGTTAAACATCAGCCGCTGGCATGATGACGGACTGGAGTTTGTGAATACCTGCCTGGTTCATCATACCTGGCAGCAGAGATATGTGTGGGTACCGGAAACCATGCGCCCGATCATTCAGGGAAGCGTAAAGATCAAACCGCTCATTACCAATGAGTTTAAGCTGGCTGATATTAAGGCGGGATTTGATCTGGCCGATAAGGATGATGCAGCGATCAAGATCGTGTTCCGCCCATAATACAGGATTCATGGAAGTAAAGATTCCCCCCAAATAAGCGTGTGGGTAACTGGAAAAGAACAAAACTGTACGCATGTGGAAAATAGAGGATAAGGAGTGATGTTGTTGTGGATTACACAAATTTATTAAAGGATAACAGTGGAAAAGTATCAAAGGTTGGTATCGTAGGAGCTACAAAGGGATATGGTTATACACTTCTGGCACAGATGCCGAAGGTGGCGCACATGGAACTGCGCGTCATCTGCTCCCGTCATCTGGAAGAGTGCGAGGCGGTATTAAAGGAGACCGGATTTGGCGACAAGCAGATCATTGCCTGTGCGAACATTGAGGAAATCCATGCGGCTCCGGAAGATGCGGTTTTAATTGTCAGCGACTACCGCCTGGTTATGGAGTGCGGCATCACGGCCCTGGTAGAATGTACCGGAAATACTAAGGTCAGCTCCGATGCAGCCATTTCAGCACTGGAGAGAGGCATCAATGTTTATATGGTATCAAAGGAAACCGACAGTGTCTGCGGACCGTTGTTAAACCAGATTGCTGCAAAACACAATGCCGTTTATGCACTGGTAAATGGTGACCAGCCGAGAAACCTTCTGGATTTGTGGTCCTGGGCAAAGCTCCTTGGACTTGAGATCGTGGCAGCTGGTAAATCCAGTGAGTATGATTTTGTATGGGACCGTGAGACCGGTGAATTTACTTATCTGGATGGCAATGCAGCTCCGGAGCAGCTTCCGGAAATGCAGAACTGCTGGTATTATGAAGGAACCAAGACGCTGGAAGAGAGAAGCCGCCTGTTAGAGAAATACCGTGAAGTCATTTCCGCAGACCTGTGTGAGATGAACCTGGTATCCAATGTGACCGGAATGGTACCGTCCTCCCCATTCTTAAGCTACCCGATTGCGAAAGCCAGTGAACTTGCCAATATCTTTATCCCGAAGGAAGATGGCGGTATCCTGGATAAAACCGGTGTTGTGGATGTGTTCTACAACCTGAGAGGAAAAGACGAGGCCAGCTTCTGCGGCGGCGAGTTTATTGTTGTGAAATGTGAAAACGAGAAGATGTGGGATATCTTAAAAGGCAAAGGACATGTGATGAGTAAGAACGGCAAATATTGCTGCATTTATTATCCATATCATTACATGGGACTGGAAACCCCGGTATCCATTCTGCTCGGTGATCTGATGGGAATCGGAACGCATGAGGAGTGCCGTCAGGTTTCGGTTATGGCCGGTGTGGCACAGCGCGACCTGCCGAAAGGTACTGTTCTGAAGGTCGAGGGACACCATCATTCCATCGATGGTCTGACACCGGAGCTTTTGGAACGGAAAGCAACCGGCAATGCAGCGCCGTTCTACCTGTTAAATGGCTCTGTACTTCTGAACGATGTAAAGAAGGGACAGCCGGTAACAACGGATGATGTGGATCTTTCCGCACTGGAAACCTATCAGCATTATAAAAAAGGATTGGAACTGGATTAACATAGTAAGAAAGAGACGGAAGAACTGCCGCAGCAGTTCTTCCGTCTCTTTCTTTGACAGACTCCTATATAATATAGAAGAAATATTATTTCCAGATCATATTTAAGATCAGCAGTTCGACAATACCAACTCCTGTCATGATGAAGGATACGGCTGTCTTACAGCGCAGCTGGTCTTTGATCTCGGTCAGACCGAACATACCGTTGAACACCCAGAAACCACTGTCGTTGAAGTAGCTGAATGCGATCGCGCCGATACAGGAAGCCTGTGCCAGCAGAACCGGATTTAAGCCAAGGGTGGTGATGAGCGGAGCAGTCAGGGATGCTGCGGTGGTGATCGCTACGGTTGCGGAACCAAGTGCAAGACGCATCAGGGCACCGATCAGAACCGGGATCAGGATAGCCGGAATCGGCCAGGAAACTACGGTTGCGCCGAGTACATCGCCGATACCGCTGACTTTGATGATGTTTCCGAGGGAACCGCCTGCACCGGTGATCAGCATGATCATACCGGTATCTTTGATGCTGTCGCCCATGATGTTCATGAGCTCATCCTTCGGGATGTCTCTGCCAAGACCGTAAACAGCCAGGGTCGTTCCAAGACCAAGTGCTACGATCGGGGAACCTAAGAGGGTGATGATGCTGTAAAGGAAGCTCTCTTTGTCTACACCGATGAAATCGCATACGGTCTTGCTCAGGATGAGAACCAGCGGAATCAGGATCGGAGCGAGGGACTCGCCGAGACCTGGAAGCTCTTTGCCGCCCATGATCTCATCTAACTGATCCATGGTCTTTAAGTATTCTTTCTTGAACTCTTTGCGGTCGTAAGTACCATCCTCACGCGGGATCTGGTAGATCTTTTTGCCGATCCAGTTTGCGTAAAGCAGGGCTGCGATGAGGATCGGAACGGACATCAGCGCACCTGCGATGATCATCTGACCAACGTCAACGCCCATCATGCCGGCAGCGGTTAACGGACCCGGAGTCGGCGGAACCATAACGTGGGTACACTGCAGACCACAGGCAAGAGCCAGGGCCAGGGCGATAACCGATTTACCGGTTACGCGGGACATTGCCTTACATAACGGGGCAAAGATTACGATCGCGGAATCTGCGAAAACCGGGATGGATACCAGCCATCCGGTGATACCAAGGGCAAGCTCCTCTTTGCCGCTGCCGATCTTCTTGATGAAAGAATAGGCCATACGCTCTGCAGCGCCGGTTTTCTCGAGGATACCGCCCATCATAACGCCGAGGCCGATGATGATACCGGTACTTTTTAACGTGTTTCCGAAGCCGTCCTGAATAGCAGTGATTGCCTCAGACGGGGACATTTTGCCGATCAGACCTGTGATCAGTGCAGCGAGCAGCAGCGCGATGAAGGTGTGGGTCTTGGTCTTCATAACCAGGAAGATCATGATCGCGATGCCTAAGAACAGGCCAAGCAGCATCTGTGTTTCATGTGACATATAGATACCTCTTTCTGTAGTGTGTTCACTTCGCTGCTGCATGATGCATTTGGAAACATACAGGACAGCTGTGGGGGCAGCTGCATGACGAAAACCAAGGATGTTCCATGATGTGTCAGATGCATGTTTTACAGCAGTTTCTACGCATCGTAAAAAATGGGGGGATGCGTCCGCAATCTTTCTTGAAAGGTGCTGCGGGAAGTGATAAAATTATGACAAGAGGCATTATAACCAAATTTAGTACATAAGTAAAATTAACTGTACTTAGCTATCTCTTAAAAAAATTAATGATAACTCTTAATACAGCGGCTCTGAGTTTTCCCAGTACTGCTTTGCCAGGCGGATAAACTCCCTGGCACCGGAGTTTAAATATCCGTGCTTCTGGCAGCAGATGGTGATCTCCCAGGACGGGCGGTCCGGAAGCGAGAAGCAGGCCACTCCTTTGTCCAGTCCAAGCGTGTAGTACCGCGGAATAATGCCGCAGCAGAGCGTGGACTGTACCATGGCGGCAATGCCGCTGGTATTGTTGGTTTCAAAGAGAATGTTTGGGGCGAAACCGGCTTTCTCGAAGAGGGTGTCGCACATGGAGCGCAGGGTGGACGATTTGTCCATCAGTACAAAAGGTTCGTAGCACAGTTCATTTAAGTCCAGGACCGCCAGGGGTTCCCCGTCGGGCGCAGCCTTTTCGGCAAGCGGGTGTCCATCCGGGATAATGAGTACCAGTTCTTCCTTTTTTAAGGAATAGTAGGTGTCGTTGGTCTGGTCCCTGGGTGAGAGCGTCATGAGACCGACATCGATCTCCCCTTTGGCGATCGCTTCCTGCTGGGCACGCACCCGCATCTCGATCGGGCGCACATCCAGATTTGGAAAGTTGCGGTGCAGTTCCGGGTAGATTGCAGTAAACATGCGCAGTCCCCGGCCGGGAGTCAGTCCCAGTGTCAGGTGTCCTTTGCGGGCACTGACGACATCGTAAATACGGTTATAAGTGGTATTTTTGATCTGAAGGGCGGCTTTGGCTCCTTCGATATAAATTTCCCCCGCTTCCGTCAGGCGCCAGTTGGTGCGGGAACGGTGAAACAAGGGGGTACCCAGTTCTTTTTCCAGCTTTAAAAGCTGCTGGTTTAAGGCAGACTGGGTGATGAAAAGTTTTTCTGCTGCTTTGGTAATATTATTTTCTTCCGCGATTTTTAATATGTATTCAATTTGCTTTGTATCCATGAAAACCTCCCGGGATCGCTGCGACATGAGTTCTTCCTTATATAATTCCAAAAAAGGTAGAAACCGTCGTCAGCCAGCCAACTATATCCGTACAATAAAACTGATATGGATCATTATAACAGGTTTCCAGAGAAAGATAAACAAGCAAAAATATTAAGAGAAATATAAATACTATTAATTTTACTTATTTGCCTGTTCGTGCTATGATAGCATCAGTAAGAGATACAAGAACTCAATAATATTTATCATATATAAGGAGGGTATTTCAATGAATCAGATTCCAACAATCACAAAGATGGAAGTTTTCCCGGTTGCAGGACACGACTGCATGGAGCTGAACTTAAGCGGTGCACATGCTCCGTACTTCACCCGTAACATCGTGATCCTGACCGACAGCACCGGTAACGAGGGTATCGGTGAGGTTCCGGGCGGTGAGAAGATCACTGCTGCATTAGAGCAGATCAAAGATCTCGTAATCGGTTCCAGCATCGGCGACTACAAGCAGACCTTAAACAAGATCCGTGCATGGCTGTCTGCTAACATCAAAGACGACAAGCGTGGTCTGCAGACCTTCGACCTGCGTGTTGGTGTACATGTAGTAACCGCAGTAGAGGCTCCGCTTCTTGACTTACTTGGTAAGTTCTTAAACGTTCCGGCTGCAGCATTAATGGGCGACGGAATCCAGAGAGAGAAAGTTCGTTTCCTGTCTTACCTGTTCTATGTTGGCGATCGCAAGAAAACCGACCTTGAGTATGAGGAAGAGCCGGATGCAGCGTGCGACTGGTACCGTCTGCGTCACGAGGAGGCTATGACTCCGGAAGCAATCGTGGCACTGGCAAAAGCTACCAACGAGAAATACGGCTTCGAAGACTTCAAGCTGAAGGGCGGCGTTTTAGCTCCTCAGGAAGAGGTTAAGGCTGTTACCGCTATCAAGGAAGCATTCCCGAACGCACGTGTAGACCTTGACCCGAACGGCTGCTGGAGCTTAAAAGAGGCTCTGGAAGTTGCTCCGGACTTAAAGAAGGTTCTGGCTTACTGTGAGGATCCGTGTGGTGCTGAGGATGGTTTCTCAGGCCGTGAGGTTATGGCTGAGTTCAGAAAAGCAACCATGATGCCGACCGCAACCAATATGATCAACACGGACTGGCGTCAGATGTGCCACGCAATCGCTCTGCAGAGCGTAGATATCCCGTTAGCAGATCCGCACTTCTGGACCATGGAAGGTTCCGTACGTGTTGGCCAGCTGTGCAACGACTTCGGTCTGATGTGGGGCTGCCATTCCAATAACCACTTCGATATCTCCCTGGCTATGGTTGTACAGTGTGCAGCTGCAATCCCGGGCAAGATGAACGGTATCGATACTCACTGGATCTGGCAGGAGGGCCGTGAGCGCCTGACCAAAGAGCCGATGCAGATCGTAGGCGGATGCATCGACCTGCCGAAGAAGCCGGGTCTTGGTGTAGAGGTTGACCGTGACCAGGTTATGAAGGCTCATCAGCTTTACATGGACAAGTGCTACGGCAAGGGCGCTCGTAACGACGCTGTTGGTATGCAGTACCTGATCCCGGGCTGGACCTTCGATAACAAGAAACCGTGCATGGTTCGCTAATCCGAATAAAAGAAAGTGTCATATAAGAGAACAGCCAGGTTCCGGCATTGCCGGAATCTGGCTGTTTTCTTTTGCTTACATGGCATATTGAGGAGGCGCCGGTGGCGCGTCCGCTGATTCAATTATGTTTCCAGTACGCTCTGCACAATTCCAGAAAATACTCTTCCGCATGACTTAAATATGCATTTTTTCTGCAGCACATGGTGACTTCCCAGCTTGGATGACCTTCCAGACGGAAATACCGGATTCCGGGATCGGACTGGGCGAAAATTTCCGGCAGCAGGGCGCACCCTACATCGGCGAGGACCATGCGGTATTTGCTGACATTGCTGCTGGTGGAAAAGAGCACCTGTGGCTGGAAAACGGCCTGGGAAAACAGCGCCTCCTCCAGCTGATACATCGTCGAACGGCGCGTGATCAGAATGAAAGGATCCGCGGAAAAGCGGGATAAGCTGATTTCAGGCGCATCTTCGGATTTACAGCTTCCGAGGTGCGCCAGTGCATGGCTGACCGGAACTGCCAGAAAGATTTCTTCGTCTTTCATATGAAGATAGGTGTTTTCATCTTTCTGGGATTGCATCAGGGTAATGAGCCCTAAATCAAGTTCGTTTTTTGTGATGAGATTTTGCATGGTGCGGACATTACACTCCACCGGTTCAATGCGGGTATCCGGAAATGTCCGGTGAAATTCCGGATAGATGGCGGTAAACATATTGACACCGCGCTCCGGGATGAGGCCCAGGCTGATACGGCGGCTGCCGCTTTCTTTTAAGTCCTCGATCTGGCTGTAGGCATCTTTCTTTAAATTCAAAATCTGCCTGGCGGTCCGCACATAGATTTCCCCGGCTGGAGTCAGCTGCCAGTCGGAGCGGTTTCGGACAAACAGGGCGATGCCGAGTTCATTTTCCAGCTTTTGCAGCTGCTGGTTTAAGGCAGACTGCGTGACAAAAAGCTTTTCGGCAGCTTTGGTGATGCTGCGTTCTTCACTGATCTGAATGATGTATTCTAATTGTCTGGTATCCAAGATAACGCTTCCTTCCTATATAAATACAGATTTATAGATGCAGATTGCGTGCAAAATCCGGTACGGGACTTTACGCGTGATTTTACTAAAATTCAAATGTTAGAAAAACTAATATAAGTATTATTTATATAAATTTGACTGACATACGTGCTTATTATACAATGTGATTATCAATAAGACAAGCTGTGCTGGAAAGGCAGCGCAGCTGGAACAGTGAAAATCCGGGGCAGCGGTGAGCGCAGTGGATTTTTGCAGGAACGAAGTGAGAAAGTGAGGATGGATCAGTATGATGTCCTATGATGTGATCGTAATCGGCGCGGGAGTTGTCGGTTCGGCTGTGGCACGTGAGTTATCACGCTATCAGTTAAACGCGGCAGTGCTGGAGAAGGAGCTGGATGTGGCATGCGGAAACAGCAGCCGCAACACCGGTATGCTCCACGCAGGATTTACCTACAAACCAGGCAGCTTAAAGGCAGAGTGTGCGGTGGAAGGAAACCAGGAGTTTGACCAGGTGGCTAAGGAGCTGGGTGTTCCATTCAAGCGGACCGGAAAGCTGGTTGTCGGCTTTACCGACCATGACCGCGAGAATATCTTAAAGTACAAAGCCATTGGCGAGCAGAACGGGGTCAAGGGCATGCGCATGATCGACAAGGACGAGATCAACCGCATCGATCCGAACGCAGGCGGTGAGTTTGCCATGTATGTGCCGTCTTCCGGTATCCTCGATCCGATGCAGTACACCATCGGTCTGGCTGAGAATGCATGCCAGAACGGTGTGAAATTCCATTTTGGACAGAAGGTAACCGGCATCACGAGAGATGAGGCAAAGGATGTCTGGGTAGTAACGACTGAGACCGACACCTTTGAGACGAAGTGGGTCATCAACTGCGCCGGTATGTACGCATCTGAGATCTCTGAGATGCTGGGTTACCCGAATTACCCGGTAAAGGGCTTTAAGGGTGAGTATTATGTGCTGGATAAAAAGGCAGGAAAGTTCCTTTCCATCCCGGTTTACCCGGCGCCGAATGACAAGGGCGGTTTCTCCACCCACGCAACCCCAACGGTTGACGGAAACGTGCTGGTAGGACCGGACTCCTATGTGACAGAAGGCCGCGAGGACTATGTGGTGACCAAGGAGCATATGGACGGACTGTTCCGTGACGGAAGCAAGATGTTCAAGCAGATGAAGCGCGAATACTTTATCCGCAATTTTGCCGGTATCCGCTGGAAACGTTACAATCCGGAGACTGGCGAGATCCTGGATTTCCTGTTAGAGTCCGATGATGCGCATCCGCATACCGTAAACCTGGTCGGCATTGAGTCTCCGGGTGTGACCTGCGCATTGCCGTTGGCAAGACGTGCAGTAGCACTGTTAGTTCAGAAGGAGCAGCCGCAGAAGAACGAAAGCTTTAACCCGGTACGTCCGGTGAAGAAGCGCTTCCACGAGATGAGCCATGAAGAGCAGCAGCAGGCCATCAAAGAAAATCCGCTGTACGGCGAGGTGGTATGCCGCTGCGAGACCGTGACCAAGGCCGAGATCCTGGATGCGATCCGCAATCCGTTGGGTGTCTGCACCGTGACCGGCATCAAGAACCGTACCCGCGCCACCATGGGACGCTGCCAGGGCGGCTACTGCGAGACCCGCATTACCGAGATGATCGAGCAGGAGAAGCATCTTGCGCCGGAAGAGGTACGCTATTCCAAACGTGATTCTTATATTTTCACAGGAAAGGTCAGGGACGTAAAATGAGAAATGTAGATGTAGTAATTATCGGCGGCGGCCCGGCTGGCCTTGCGGCAGCCCTGGAGCTTTGGAAAAAGGGTATTCATGATATTTTGATCTTAGAGCGGGAAAAGGGACTGGGCGGAATCCTGCGCCAGTGTATCCACGATGGTTTTGGTCTGACCCGTTTCGGCGAGACCTTGAGCGGACCGGAATATGCTTCCCGCTTTGCAAAGCAGGTGAAAGAGCTGGGCATTCCGTACATGACAGATACCACAGTCCTGGAGCTGACACCGGACAAGCAGGTGTTCGCGGCATCTCCGGAGGGACTTTTGGAGATCCAGGCGAAAGCTGTGATCCTGGCTATGGGCTGCAGAGAGCGCACCCGCGGCGCCATCAGCACACCGGGTACCCGTCCGGCTGGCGTGTATACAGCAGGTGTGGCACAGGCTTACATCAACTTAAAGAACCGCATGCCGGGTAAAAATGTCGTGATCCTCGGATCTGGCGATATCGGCATGATCATGGCGAGACGTATGACCCTGGAGGGAGCGAAGGTACTTGGCGTATTTGAGATCCAGCCTTATGCGAGCGGACTTCCGAGAAACATTGAGCAGTGCTTAAACGACTACAACATTCCGCTGCACTTAAGCCACTCCGTAACCGAGATCCGCGGTGTGGACCGTCTGGAGAGCGTTGTGATCTCCGAAGTAGATGACAAGCTGCAGCCGATTCCGGGAACCGATAAGGAGTATCCGTGCGATACCCTGATCCTTTCTGTCGGACTGATCCCAGAGAACGAGCTGACCTGGATGGCTGGCGCGAAAGAAGACCTGGGCACCAAAGGCGCATCCGTTGACGAGAACTTCCAGACCACCGTTCCTGGTGTGTTTGCAGCAGGAAACGTGCTCCATGTGCATGACCTGGTAGATTTCGTTTCCATGGAGGCAGAGGAGCTGGCAGACGGAGCAGCCCGCTACATCAAAGAGGGTTCTCTTCCGGAGTGCGGACTTGCGATCACCGGAGATAACATGGTAGGTCAGTTAACCCCGGCCCGTTTCAGCGGAACCGGCAATGTGACCGTGTCCTTCCGTATGAGAAAACCGGTGAGAACCTGTACCGTAGAGCTGTGGCAGGGTGACCATCTGGTCAAACAGAAGAAGTTCCCGAAGGCACTTCCGGCTGAGATGATCCAGATCGCGTTGAAACCGGAAGAGCTGAACGAAAAGGATAACCTGGAGGTGAGAGTGGTATGTTAAGAACCTTTACCTGTATTATGTGTCCGCAGGGCTGCGAGATCACTGCGGAGGGAAATGAAGCACCCTATACCATTACCGGAAACAAGTGCAAGCGCGGTCATGAATATGTCGAGCAGGAGCTGGTAAACCCGATGCGAAACATCGCAACCTCCATTCTGGTAGAGGGCGGAGAGATGCCGCTTGCCAGTGTCCGATTAAGCGCACCGATCCCGAAAGCAAAGATCTTCGATGTCATGAACGAGATCCGCAAGGTAAAACGCACTGCGCCGGTTCATGAGGGCGAGGTTGTCATCGAGAATGTGCTGGGACTGGGCAGCAATGTGATCGTGACCAGGACTGTGGAAGCGGAGAAATAACAAGATCGCACAGTAAGTCAAAGGGGCGAAAGTTTCCACAGCCGCCATGCATGGCGGCTGCGGGAACTTTCGCCCCTCGTTCGTTATCGTGCAATATTGTTTATAGTGAAATCGAATATTTCTCCGCAAGATACGGCTGTTCCGTATTATTTTTGAAATAGTTGAGGATGAGATCCATAAAAGCTTGCTCCGGCTCGTTGAGCACCCAGTCTTTCTGGCGCACGACAAGGTTTAAGCGTTTTATGGCCGGTGAGAGCGGGTAGTAGGCGATGTTGTTGCGGTTGACAGAGCATGACTCGGAGATGAATGCGATGCCGGCATTCTGGGCAACCATGCTCCGGGTGGCGGAAATATTGTTGGTCTCGCACACGGCAACGGGCTCAAAACCGCAGGATTCAAAGAACTGTTCTCCGAGCATCCGCAGGGAAGAGCCTTTTTTGGATAACAAGAGACTGTCGTTTGCAAAGTTTGCCTTTACTTCTTCTGCAGTGATGGGAGAGCCGGACGGATGTGACAGTGCGTAAGGGTGGAACATGGAGACGGCAAGAAAAACTTCTTCTTCCCGGAGTATCTGTACCAGGCTGCCAAATGGGACTGTGCTTACGTCAGCGGCAAGTCCGACATCCAGAGTGCCCTCTGCCAGGAACTTTTTGAAGCTTGGCAGATTGGTTTCCGTGATCTCTATGATGATCCCCGGGTACTGTTCCCTAAACAGCGGGATGATCTCAGCCAGCATGCGCAGTCCCCAGTTCGAGGTGACGCCGACCCGGATGCGGCCTTTGTGATTTAAGGCGGCAATGTTCTGGTAGAGTTCTTTCTGGATCTTGACTACTTTTTTTGCAGCTTCTACATATAGGACTCCAGCGGGGGTCAGGCTTAGTTCGCCCTTCGAGCGGACAAAGAGAGGTGTGCCGAGTTCCTGCTCCAGTCTGGAAAGATACTGGCTTAAGGAAGACTGGGAGACGAATAAGTCCTCTGCTGCCTTGGTCATGTTGTGCCGGTTGGCGATCGCCAGAATATAGTTAAGATATTTTACGTCCAAAAGAGTACCTCCGTAAGTGCGTGAGTAAATCGGTCAGTAATCGTAAGTATTGTATCATTATAGCAAAAATGCGAAAAAAAGTAAATTCTACAGAGGCAGGCGCCCCCAGTATTCCCGGGCAAGTTTTATAAAATATTGTGCTGCATCGGTGAGGTAGCTTCCTTTTTTATAGCTTGCATTGATGGTCAGGGAAGGATGGGAAGGAAAGGAAAAAAATGCCACATGTTCGAAATGCGTTGGGTGGGCACCGATCGCAAAAAAAGCGGGAACAACGCTGCAGCAGATGCCGGCGGAGACCATTTCCAGGGCAGTGGCAGAACGCTGGGCATAAAAGAGGGTATCCGGGTGAAAGTCATATTCCTGGAACGTCCGGCTGATGACTTCGTACATGGTGGATTGCTTGTACATCATGGCAAACGGTTCATGGCGGACATGGACCGGATCCAGCTCGGGATAGCGGCTGCGATCGGAATGCGTGGCAGTGCTGCATGCCGGGTGGATGTCCGGAATGGCGAAAAGAAGCTCTTCTTTTGCCAGCGGGATATAGATATCTTCAGTCTGCTGCTGTTCGGATAACGTTAAAATGCCAAGATCCAGTTCGCCGGAAGCAAGCATTTGCTGCTGGCTTCGGACATTACTTTCGTAGATATTGATGGTCACTTCCGGATAGCGCTTGTGAAAGTCCGGATAAATATGGGTGAAGGTGGAAGTTCCGTGCTCGGAGGTGACTCCGATAGTGAGGGAACCTTTGCGTGCATCGGCGAGGTCCTGGAGTTTGCGGTCAGTCTCGCGCCGGATCTGCAGAATCTCGCGTGCGGACTGCAGATAGACAAGCCCGGCTTCGGTCGGTGTCCAGCCACTTCGGGAACGGTAAAAGAGCGGAAGTCCGATCTGCTGTTCCAGATTGCTGACCTGCTGGGTGAGCGCCGAGGGTGTGACGAAGAGTTTCTGTGCAGCGCGGGACAGTTTCTGTTCGTCTGCAATTGTGACGATGTATTCGATTTCTTTTAAATTCATAAATAATAGGTTCTCCTGGTTCGTGAAAATAGTTGGATTGTATGGTTTGTGCTGTGCAGAACCGGGACATTTTCCGTGTGTCTGTCATGCTCTGCGTTGTGTATCCTGTGTTTAGTATAACATTTAGAAAAACTAAAGAAAACACAAAAAAGTTTAAATTTACTTTTGCATGGAAACTTGCTACTATTATTTTAAGGAAGAAATTGCAAAAAACAAAACAGCAGGAAACAGAGACAGAAGCAGGAAACAGAAGCAGGAAACAGAAGCAGGTAACAGAAACAAAAGCAGACAGCAGAAACAAAGGCAGGCAACAGCAATAAAAACATTCAGGAGGCAGCCATGAATATTGTAGAAGGCGGAAAAGTATCAGAATTACTGCGGGACATTCCGATCCCGAAAATGTTCCACGCAAAGCAGACATTCCCGCGTGAGGTGATCCGTCCGGAGAATATCCCGGCGGTGATCAACGAGCAGATGGGACAGGAGCAGTTTGCATCACTCATCAAACCGGGAATGGAGATTGCGATCACGGCAGGAAGCCGTGGAATCCGCAATGTGGATATCATCACCAAAGCGGTGGTTGATTTTGTTAAATCAAAAGGTGCACACCCATTCATCGTTCCGGCTATGGGCAGCCACGGTGGTGCAACCGCAGAAGGACAGCTGGAGATTCTCGCCGGTTATAACATCACGCCAGAGACGATGGGATGTCCGATCAAGTCTTCCATGGAAGTAGTAGAGCTTGGCGTTTCCGAGCGCGGAAAGACCGTTTATCTGGATAAGAATGCTTATGAGGCAGACGGCATCATCCTTTCCTGCCGTTTAAAACCGCACAATGCATTCCGCGGTCCTTACGAGAGCGGCCCATGCAAGATGATGACAGTTGGTCTGGGCAAGCAGAAAGGTGCGTCCCTGGTGCACTCTGACGGCATGGATGTGATCGCGAAGAACATTCCGACTATGGCAAAAGTGGTTCTGGAAAAGGCGAAGATCCTGTTTGCGATCCCGTGTATTGAGAATGCTTATGATGAAACCTGTAAGATCGAGGCAATCCTCGCAAAGGATATCCTGACCCGGGAACCGGAACTTTTGAAATTTGCGTTTGGCAACATGCCGAAGCTTCTGGTGAATGAGACGGATGTACTGGTTGTAGACGAGGTCGGCAAGAACTATAGTGGTACGGGCGTGGACCCGAATATCACGGGAACCTTCTCCACACCGTATGCAACCGGCGGCATCAAGGTGCAGCGGACCTGTTTCCTGAATCTGAGTGAGGAATCCCACGGAAATGCACTGGGCTGCGGACTGGCTTCCGCCATCACCCGCAAGATCTTCGATGAGATGGATGTGGAAAAAATGTACCCGAACTGCATTACCAGCACAGTTCTGGCATCGGCGCGAATCCCATGCATTGTCGCAAACGATAAAGAGGCTATGCAGATCTGCATCCGGACCTGTAACAAGATCGACCGGGAGCATGTAAGAATGGTCCGCATTCCGAACAGTCTCCACATCGGCGAGATCATGCTTTCGGAATCCTACTATGAAGATGTAAAGAACGGAAAATATCCGGGTGTGGAAGCTTTGGATGAGCCAATGACCTTGGAATTCGATGAAAAAGGAAATGTAACCACCCCGGTTAAAAAACAGGCGTAAAAATCAGAAATCGTTTGAATGGAAAAATAAAAATATAAGGTAATAATAAGGAAATCTCTTATTCAAAAGGGCATGTAAGAAAATGATTTTACATTTTTTTATATGCCCTTTTGCGTCATTTCTATTGAAAATCCAACGAAATTCGAATATAATAAGGGCAATGAGCCTGTGAAAAATCTGGCAAAAAGTTCGTGACTTGATGAGCAAACCTCGTACTCAATACTTAAAATATGTAAGGATATTCAAAGAATTATTAATTTTACTTACAGTACTAAATGAGATACAATCTCATTTGTGCGTTTCTATAAGTTATTTTACGAGCTGCTATTAGGAAAAATAATTGTAGCAATCATTTATAAATATTGGACAGAATCCTCGAGACATTTTATCATATATGGTATAACGATTGAACAAAGATGATTTGTCCGGATGCACATTTTTTTACGTTTGGAATGTTAAGAAACTGCGTGAAACTGATATTCGAGCGATACAAAAGTGTTAAGCACCGGCAAGAGGAGGAAGAAATATGAATAAAGGTACCCCTACAGTAACAGAGATGCAGGTGATTCCGGTAGCCGGATATGACAGCATGCTCATGACCTTAAGCGGCGCGCACGCACCGTACTTTACCAGAAACCTGGTAATCTTAAAGGATAGCGCAGGTCACACCGGTATCGGTGAGATCCACGGTGGTGACTACACCTGTGACGCGTTAAAGAGCTGCATCCCGTTAGTCGTTGGACAGCCGGTCGGCAAGTACCGCGCGATCCTCGACAGCATCCACAAAGCTTCCAAGAGAGCAAAAGAGGATGACGGCGAAGGTATCCAGAGCCTGGATATCAGCAAGCTGAAATTCGTTGTAAAAGCAGAGTGGGCAATCGAGTGTGCACTGCTTGATTTACTTGGCCAGTACTTAGACCTGCCGATGTGCGAGCTGTTAGGCGACGGCAAGCAGAGAGATCAGGTTGAAACCCTTGGCTATCTGTTCTACGTAAGCGACAAGAACAAGGCGAAAGAGTTAAATTACCTGGATGAGAGCGACAGCTCCGATCCGTGGTTTAAGCTTCGCCGTCAGGAAATGCTGACACCGGACCGTATCGTAGAGCAGGCTCAGGTTCTTCATGAGAAGTATGGTTTCCGCAACTTCAAGTTAAAGGGCGGCGTACTGAAGGGCTCTGAGGAGATGGAAGCAATCCGCGCACTGAAGAAAGCATTCCCGAACGGACGTATCAACATCGACCCGAACGGCGCATGGAGTCTTGCTGAGGCAATTGAACTGTGCAAACCGATGGAAGGTGTTCTTACATACATCGAGGATCCTTGTGGTCCGGAGTCCGGATTCAGCAGCCGTGAGATCATGGCTGAGTTCAAGAACAAGGTAAACCTTCCGGTAGCTACCAACATGATCGCAACCGACTGGAGACAGTTCTATCATGCAGCAGCACTGAAATCCGTTGATATCGTTCTTGCAGATCCGCACTTCTGGGGATTCGGAGGAAGCGTCCGCATGGCTCAGATCTTAAATGACTGGGGCTTAACCTGGGGCAGCCACTCCAACAACCACTTCGATATCACCCTGACTGCATTTGCTCATGTAGCAGCAGCAGCACCGGGCAACCCGACTGCACTGGATACCCACTGGATCTGGCAGGATGGTCAGAACCTCTTAAACGATACTCCGCAGATTGTTGACGGATATCTGCAGGTTCCGAAGAAACCGGGTCTTGGTGTTACCATCAATATGGATCGCGTTATGGAAGCAAACAAGCTGTACAATTCCCTGCCGACTCACGACCGTGACGACGCTATGGCTATGCAGTATTTGATCCCGAACTGGAAGTTCGATTCCAAGAAACCGGCACTGGTACGGTAAAAATCCCGAATTCGGGATTGAATTGCCGACACGGTCTCATGAAGGCGGTGTCGACCACAGATTTGGCTCAATCCCGAAAGGGTTTGGCGGTAGGCTATAAACAAAAAGAAAAGGAGATGAAGGTATGTTCTTCAAAAAGTATGGGGACATTGTCGTAGGTGTATTTTTCATGGTATTATCCGCTGCACTTATGATTATGGCACAGATGCTTCCGAAATCCCAGGTTATGGATATCGGACCGGATTTTATGCCAATGGTAATTGGAGCAATCACATTTATCCTGGCAGCAATCCTCACATTTTTAAACATTAAAAACTTCAAGATGCATGCAAAAGAGCTGGAAAACGCAGAGATTCCGGAATGCGATTACAAGCGCGTAATTTCCAGTATCATTCTGGTTCTGGTGTATGTCATGGTTCTGCAGCCGGTTGGATTTATTCTTTCCACCCTGGTGTTCTTACTTCTGCAGATGTTGGTACTGTCTCCGGACGATGAGCGTGATGCAAAGCACATCATCCGTCTGGTTGTGATCGATGTAATCTTTACTCTGGTAGTATTCTTCCTGTTCCGTTACGGATTCAAGATCGTACTGCCGGCTGGTATCTTTACCATCAGTTTATAAGGAGGACGTAAGAATATGCAGGCATTAGGACTTTTAGGTAGTGCATTCGCTAGTATTTTAAATCCGGCGTCCATCCTTCTGATGATCGCTGGCGTAGCAATTGGTATTGTATTTGGTTCCATCCCGGGACTGTCTGCTTCCATGGCAGTAGCACTGATGCTGCCGTTAACTTTCAGCATGACCCCTTCCCTGGGTATGAACACCCTGGTAGCAGTTTATATCGGCGGTATTTCCGGTGGTCTGATCTCCGCAATCCTGCTGAACATGCCTGGTACCGCATCTTCCATCGCAACCTGTTTCGATGGACACCCGATGGCAAAAAATGGTGAGGCAATGAAAGCTCTGGGAGTTGGTATCGTATTCTCCGCAATGGGTTCCATCTTCTCTTTCCTCATCCTGACTTTCTGTGCACCGCTCCTTGCAGACGTTGCACTGAAATTTACTCCGGCTGAGAACTTTGGTATCTGCTTCTTCGCACTGACGATGGTAGCAATCCTTTCTTCCGGTAACATGATCCGCGGTCTGCTTGCAGGTATGTTCGGTCTGATGTTTACCTTAGTTGGTATGGCTCCGATCGATGGTACTCCGCGTTTCACCTTTGGAAACACAAACCTGATGGCAGGTTTTGATACCCTTCCTACCCTGATCGGTATCTTCGCGATCGCAGATATCCTGTGTACCGCTGAGAGCATGAAGGGCGGCAAGATGGACACCATTCCGATCAAGAAAGTAAAAGGCTTTGGTTTCTCCATGAAAGAGTTTGTTTCCTGGCTGCCGAACTTCCTTCGTTCCGCACTGATCGGTACCGGTATCGGTATCCTGCCAGGTATCGGCGGTTCTACTTCCGGTATGCTTTCTTACGTAACTGCAAAGAACATGTCCAAGCATCCGGAGGAGTTTGGTAAAGGTAATCCGGAAGGTATCGTAGCAACTGAGTCTGCAAACAACGCAACCATCGGTGGTGCAATGATCCCGCTTCTGGTACTTGGTATCCCGGGTGATGGCGTTACCGCTATGATGTTAGGTGGCTTCCTGATCCACGGTCTGTCTGCTGGTCCGCTGCTGTTCGTGAAGAACGCAGACGTTGTATACGGAATTTTCGCAGCATGTATCGTTTGTACCCTGATCATGCTCGTTGTTGAGTGGACCTGTATCAAGGGCTTCGTACAGGTACTGAAGGTTCCGAAGCACATCCTGCTTCCGCTGATCCTGGTTCTGTGTTGTGTCGGTGCATATGCAACCAACAACCGTATCTTTGATGTACAGTCTATCCTGATCTTTGGTCTGGTAGGTTATATTTATCACAAGTTCAGCCTGCCGAC
This sequence comes from Clostridium sp. AF32-12BH, assembly GCF_003477935.1. Taxonomy (NCBI): domain Bacteria; kingdom Bacillati; phylum Bacillota; class Clostridia; order Eubacteriales; family Clostridiaceae; genus Clostridium; species Clostridium sp. AF32-12BH. The sequence goes on from NZ_QUEH01000006.1 coordinate 215,930, forward strand.
GACTCCGTTCGTACTGTGCTTCCTGATCGGTGAGATGCTGGAGACCTACTTAAGACGTGGTATCATGCAGTACAAGTCCTTCAGTGCATTCTTCGCAAGACCGATCTTCGATGTATTCTTCTTCATCGCTATCGGTGTTCTGGTATGGACCGTAACCAAGGAGTTAAAGGCTTACAAAGAAAAGAAACAGACAGCATAAAGAGATCTGAACTTTACAATATTTTGCTTCTATATTAATATGATATATGCCCCGTCCGCAGCGGGCGGGGATATATATAAGGGAAAAAACAGGGCAGCCAAAATGCCCGGAAAGAAGGAGAAAGTATGAAGAAAAAAATTTTTGTAGCAGTTGTAGCTGGAACCATGGCAATGAGCCTTGCAGCATGCGGCGGAAGCAAACCGGCAGAGACCACTGCAGCTCCGGCAGCTGAGGAGAAGACCGAGGCTGCAGCAGAGAGCAAAGCTGAGGGCGAGAGCACTGAGGCAGCAGCAGAGAGTGGTTCTACCTGGGAGCCGAACGGTACTGTATCCATCGTGATCCCGGCTGGTGCAGGCGGAGATACCGATCTTACCGCTCGTATTTTCGCTCAGTATGCAAAAGAGAAAACCGGCGTTGATTTCGTTGTTGTAAACGCAAGTGGTGCATCAGGTTCTGTAGCTGCTAACCAGGTTATGAACTCTGCAGCAGATGGTCAGACCGTATTATACGGACACTGCCTGCTGAGCGTTGCTAACATCGCTGGTATTACCGACTACAATTTCGAGGCATTCAAGCTGGGACCGAACTTCGCTAAGAACCCGGCACAGCAGTTCTATGTAAATGCTGATAAATACAAAGATCTGGACGAGTTCATCGCAGCAGCAAAAGCTAACCCGGGTCAGTTAAAGGCTTGTACCGAGGTTGGTGCTTACACCTACTACGAGCTGCTTGCATTTGAGAAAGCAGCAGACATTGACCTTGACCTGGTAGATGCAGGTTCTGCTTCCGATAAGATCGCAGCTATGCTGTCTGGTCAGGTTGACTTAATGCCGGGTACTTGGATGTTGAATAAAGACTATGTAACTGCTGGTCAGTTTGTATGCTTAGGCGCTCCGACCGATCAGAAATACGATATGCTTGAGAATGCAGGCGTTAAGACCTTCGCTGATCAGGGTATTGACCTGGCATTCCCGGATACTGACTACTCTTTCTACTTCCCGAAGGAGACTCCGGACGAAGTAATCACCTACTTTGATGATCTGTGCAAAGATCTTCTGGATGATGAGACTGTAAGTAAGGCTCTGACTGACATGGATGTTATTCCGTACTACTTAAATCATGAGGATGCGTTTAAGAATGATACCGAGACCTACAACGCAATCAAGGCTATCGCAGATACCTTAAAGTAATTGATTTTAAGTAAAATTTAATACAAAATCAGGCATTCAGGCTGGAAATGGAGGAAATGAAAATGGAGAGTGTTGTTTCGAATCTGATGAAGGATGTTAAATTACCGCGTATGTTCCGTGTGAAACAGAATTTTTCGACACACAGGGTAGAACCGGAGACGATTCCAAATCGGATTGAGACGATGCTTTCTGAGGAAAAGTTTGCCTCTCAGATCCAGCCTGGAATGCGTATTGCGATCACTGTTGGCAGTCGCCAGATCGCGAATGTCGTGGTGATCACAAAAGCAATCGTTGATTTTGTAAAAAGCAAAGGTGCCGAGCCGTTTATCGTGGCTGCAATGGGCAGCCACGGCGGCGCCACCAGTGAAGGTCAGAGAGAAGTTCTTCGTCAGTTCGGTGTGACCGAGGAAACCATGGGCTGTCCGATCAAGACCAGCATGGAAGTGGTAAAGATTGGTGTCAACGAAGAGGGGATGGACGTTCTCATTGGCCGTGATTCCGCAGAAGCAGACGGAATTATCATCAATTGCAGGATAAAACCTCATACGTGTTTTCGAGGACCTTATGAGAGCGGTATCATGAAGATGATGACCATAGGTCTTGGAAAACAGGCAGGAGCATCGGTCTGCCATGCAGCCGGCTTCAAATATATGGCAAAATATGTGCCAATGTTTGGCCGCGCAATCTTAAAACATGCAAATATCTTATTTGCAGTTGCAGTTCTGGAAAACGCTTACGATGAAACCGAGCGGATCGTTGCCTTAAACCACGACGAGATCGAGGAAGAAGAGCCGAAGCTGCAGGAAATTTCCAAATCCCTGCTGCCGAGGATCTGCGTACCGGAGTGTGATGTCCTGGTATGCGACGTGATCGGCAAAAACTTCAGCGGCAGCGGCATGGATCCGAACATCACCGGAACCTTTGTTACCCCGTATGCTTCCGGTGGCTTAAAGTCCCAGCGCGTTGCAGTTCTGGATCTGAGCAAAGAGAGCCATCATTCCGGAGTCGGCATTGGAATGGCGCATGCCACAACCCGCCGCTTCTTCGACAAGATGGATTTTGAACTGACGTATCCGAATCTGATCACTTCCACCGTGATCGAGAATGCGCGTATTCCGCTTGTCATGAAAAACGATAAGGAAGCCATTCAGGTCTGTGTGCGTACCTGCACCGATGTCGACCACGACAAGATCCGCATTGTCCGGATCGCGAACAGCCTGAAGGTAGAGCACATTCTCTTATCGGAGGCATACTACGACGAAGTGAAGAACAATCCAGATTTCACCATCGAGAGTGAGCCGCAGGAAATGGATTTTGACGAAGATGGAAATTTAAGAGATCTGGGACAGATTTTTTAGGTGATCATAAGGCATAAGAAAAAGAGCTGCTGCTGCAGCTCTTTTTCTTATGCCTGAATGGCATCTTTTAAATATCTGAGAAATTCCTGGCATACCGTATCTTGGTATCCGGTGTTCCCCTGTGTTACAGCGGTCTGATAACGGTACAGCTTTGGCATCAGAGAAATGTACTGCACAGGAAGAATGAGATCCATTCGAGATTCTGGGGTAAAGGTGAGACCAAGCCCTTCAGCTGTCATCTGAAGGGCATCAGCCATATCCCGGATTTCGCATACAATGTCCGGGATAACTTCTATGGAAAGAAGAAATTCATCCACAGATGTTCTCAATGCAGTTCCGTGATCGGCCAGGACAAACGGAAGAACTTTGCTTTGCAGAAAGGCACAGACGTTTTTTGAGTTTATCTCCTGGCCTATAGCTGTTTCCTGTAGTATGCAGTCTGGAACGGCCAGAAGAATCTCTTCTCGATATAGAATCTCTGAATTCGGATATTGTCCTGGATGCTGTGTTGTGATGATAGATATATCCAGCTGTTTGTCCCATACCTTTTTTAACAGATTGATCGGACTTTCGTCTATGATATGGAGAGAAAAATAAGGGATGTTCTGATGTTTCATATCTACAATCACGCGGGTGATCATGGAAGCAGCCCAATGGGAGGAAACACCGATTTCCAAGTGCCGCTGGCCGGAGTTTATCTGTATTTTTTGATAAAGCCTGTGCTTTAATTCTAACACCTGTTTTGCGGTATAGATATAATCTAGTCCGGCCTGGGTTGGTAGCATTTCTGAATGTTCACGCTGAAATAATGGCTGTCCAATCTCCTGCTCCAGTTTTGCCAGTGCCTGGCTAAGGGTCGGCTGTGAAATATAGAGTGTCTGGGCAGCCCTGGTCATATTTTTTTCCCTGGCAATTGCGAGAATATACTCAATCTGTTTGGTGTCCAAAAAAATCTCCTTCTTTGGTGTTAATAGGAAAAAGTAATCAATTCCATCAAATTTGGCAATTAGACTTTTTCCTGTGTATCTTATATACTTCTTTTAAAAGTATAGATGAGAATCTTTATAAATTCAAGTATCTTTCACATTTCATCTGGAATCAGCAGGAGGGTTATTATGAGTAAATTAGCAGATTTAGTTGCAGATGTTCGTCTTCCGGAAATGATTGAAATGAAACAGAGTTACCCACGGCCGGTATTAAAGGATATTGCTGGAGAAGTTCATAAACAGCTGGACATCTCCGGAGTAGGCGCGCAGATCAGGCCAGGAGACAGTATTGCTTTGACGGGAGGAAGCCGTGGCATTGCCAATATTGCTTTAATTCTAAAAGAGGCAGCTGCTTATGTAAAGGCAAAAGGCGGTAACCCATTTATCATACCGGCCATGGGAAGCCATGGTGGAGCTGTAGCAGAGGGGCAGACGGAAATCCTGGCTTCTCTTGGCATTACAGAAAGCTACTGTGGATGTCCGATATGTTCCAGTATGGAGACAGATCTGATTGGTGTTACGGAGGTCTCCCAGATTCCGGTTTACGAAGATCATTATGCGCATCAGGCCGATGGAGTCATCCTGATCAACCGAATTAAACCGCACCCTTCGTTTAGCGGAAAGGTGGAAAGTGGTGTATGCAAAATGGCGGCTGTAGGACTTGGAAAGCAAAAAGGAGCCGCTGCTTATCACAGGCTTGGCATTGAAAATATGTCAAAGACCGTTCAGGAAGTTGCGTGCTATCTGTTTGAACATGGAAATATCATTGGCGGTATTGGAACGGTGGAGAATGCATATGACGAAACGGCCCTGGTCGAAGCCATGACTACGGAACATATTCTGGAGCGTGAGGTGGAACTTCTGAAGATTGCCTATGAGAATTTTCCACAGATTTATTTTACAAAGTATGATGTCCTTCTGGTTGAAGAAATGGGCAAGAATATCAGTGGAGCAGGAATGGATACGATGATTATATCCCGCTACACACATGATGGAATCCCCCATGACAAGCACCAGCAGACGATCTGTGTCCTGGATCTCACGGAAGAAACCCATGGCAATGCATGCGGCATGGGCCTGGCGGATATCATCACCAAGCGGTATGCCGAGCATATTGATTTTATGGCAACTTATCCGAATAACCTGACATCCCGGGTTCTTGGCTCTTGTAAAATGCCATTGGTTACAGACAATGACTACACGGCGATTCAGACGGCAATTCACTGCTGTACCGGTATCGATTATAACTGTGTAAAGCTGATCTGGATCCAGAATACGCTGGATATCAGTCGTATCATGATTTCACGGTCTCTCTATGAGGAGTGGAAGAACAACCGGGAACAGTATCCATATATGGAACAGGTGGGGGAATTCCATCCAATAGAGTTTACTGCAGACGGTACTCTGGTTCGTCTTCCACGCCGGGCTTAAAAGAAGTGGGCATTAGAATGCCTGAGATGTCTCTGCACTTTTTAAAAGCAGCAGGATCAGATCACGTACCGGCCTTGTTAAAGCATTGCTTTTGGGATAAGCAATGGCAATTTGAAAGGTAACCTGTGGCTTGAGAGAAAAGAGCCTGCAGCCATGGAGCTGCCCACCCGCAGAACGCGGGAGAAAGGCAATGCCTTTTCCGTTTGCAACCATGTTTCCGGATGCGTTGATATCACTGATCTCGCACAGAATGTCCGGCAGAAAAGAAAGCCCGGCCAGAATGTTTTGTTCAAGGCTGTGAAAGAAGCTGTTGTGCTGGTTCAGGATAAAGGATTCTCCGGAAAGCATGGATAAATCAGCACCATGTTGTTCAAAATCAGGAATAACCGAATGGTTTTCCGGAATGGCAAGCATCAGCTCTTCTTCGCGCAGAGGAAGAAATTCCAGCATACTGTGACCGGCTTCCCCAGTCGCAACGACAGCAAGATCGGCCATGCCGTTGGAGAGATAATCCTTTGCAGCAGATGCGTTTCCGTTGATGGTGCTGAGTACAATATCCGGGTGCAGCTTGCGGAAATCCGGCAGAATCTTTGTGGAAAAATCTGGCAGCAGAATGTTATTGTAGATAAAGGTGATCTGATGTCTGCCGGACTGGGAGAGCTTTCGGATATCATTCAGTGCGCGCTCATAAATGTTCTGGATGGAGCGAGCACCGTTTACATATATTTTTCCGGCATCAGTCAGGTGCATTTCGTTTTGTTCACGTGCAAAGAGCTTTGTGTCGAGGCTTTCTTCGACCCGTTTCAACTGTCGGCTCAGCGCAGGCTGAGAGAGGAGCAGACGGTCTGCAGCCTTTGAGATGGATTTCTCTTCGGCAATCGCAATGATATAATCCAGTGTCTGAAAGGTCATAAGGAACCTCCTTCTGTGTGAAATTCATCCCAGATATTCCGTGCGGCTTCGTTAAAATCCGGAGTATAGTAGGGAACATGAAAGTCATTTTGTATCATCAGGTAGATAAAATACCGTTCACTTTCTGATAATACTGTTCCTTTTTTTGTCACTACGCACAGATTCAGATAGTAACGCGGGGCAAGGGAGAGGTAGGCGATATCCGGATCATCCATGAGTGCGGTAGAACGTGGTTGAAAACCAATGCCGGAGCCATTTCGGACCATGTTGCGTATGACAAGGTTGTTACCGCTTTCAAATACCACGGTAGGAGAAAAACCGGCCTGATGGAATATATAGTCCGAGATGGTCCGGATGCTACTGCCCGGACTCATAAGGATAAAGGGAGAGTCGGACAGCTCCTCTGGTGAAACCTGCGGAAATTCCATGGAGGTGTTTTTGGGGCGGTGCGCCAGCGGATGGAAGGCCGGGACAGCGACAATGACCTCTTCCCGAAAGAGGGTGATATAGTCAAAATCTGCCGATTCCGTGTCAAAGCAGGTGCCGAGAGAGCAGGAAGCCATTCCATTTTGTACCATATTGCGCAGTTCCTGCATGTAGCCCTCCTGAAGCCGCAGACGGATATTCGGGTACCTGGCAGAGAAACGGGCGAAGATCTTGGAGGCCACCTCAGAACCTCGCAGTGGGGTGACACCGATACGAATCTCTATGGGCGGAGCAGTCGTGAGCTGACGGATGGACTGAAGCGTCTGCTCCTGTGTGGCAAGAATGCGTCTGGCTGCTTCCAGATAAATCCGCCCTGCCGGAGTCGGGATCAGCTTTTTTTTATCGCGAAGGAAAAGGTCGATGCCCAGTTCCTGTTCAAGATTAGACAGAAAAACACTTAGAGTTGGCTGAGAGATGCCAAGCTGTTTTCCGGCAGCGGAAAGGGTGCCGGCTTCTGCTAGCGCTATGATGTAAGACATATTTTTGATCTGCACTGGAGAATCCTCCTTTTATGGATATCCTATAGAATGAGTATAATATATCTGTTGAAGAATATCAATGATATATAGTTTTTTGTAATAGTATATATAGCGAAACATGGATTGTACATTCTATGGCAAAATGATACAATTTCACCATAAACAAGAAAGATAGAAAAGCTTCAGGTGTGTACTGGTAGGCCGATTATCATGAACAGTACCGAAAGTCCAGACTTTTTTATCAAAAAATGTAATGAGGGAGAAATTGAGATGAATGTACAGATGATAATGGCATTATGCATCCTGGTATTTATGGTAGTAATGCTCCTGACCCATGTGCTTCCATATGGTGTCACAGGAATGATCTGCTGTGTCCTTTTTGTATTTACCGGAGTGTTAGATTTAAAGACGGCCTTTTCCGGCCTTTCCAGCAGTACTACATTGATGATCGCACCAATGATCGTAGTTGCGACTGCCCTTGGCAAGACAAGCCTGATCCACCGTCTCAGAGGTGTGATGGGCAAGCTTCAGGGAAAAAGCGGAGCTATGCTGGTTCTTGGTTTATGTGGCATGACAATTCTTTTGTCTCAGCTGATGGGACAGGTCGCATGTATTTCCGTTATGCTTCTGTTTATCCAGACCTTTGATGATGACAGTGAGTATTCCCCGTCCAGACTGCTGTTTTTAGTTGCAACGGTAAACTGTCTGGCAACTTCCAAATTCCCGATCGGCATGGGTGCTACGATGCCAGGCACGATCACTTCTTACTATCAGGGACTTGTTGGTCCGGAGGATTATCTGGGAATTGCTGATTTCTGCAAGGCTGGAATCCTTCCGCTGATCGTGGGCGTCATTTATTGCCTGATCTTCTATAAGCTGATTCCGAACGGAACGATTGATAAGTCCCAGGTGAAGGATGTTAAGGATGCAGCGCCGATCTCCAGAAAAGATGAATATTTTATTTTTGGTGTATTTGCAGCAATCATGCTGGGCTTTATGTTTACCAAGCAGCTTGGAAGTGATATTACCAACGTGATTCCGGCAGCAGGCCTTCTGGTTCTGATCGTGTTTAAGGTTCTGGAGATTCCGGAAGTGATGAAGACCCTTACCTGTGATATGGTATGGATGGTGGCAGGAATGAGTGTAGTTTCAACCGCACTTTCCAAGACCGGTGTCGGTGAACTGATCGGACAGACGGTTTTAAATATCCTGGGTGGACATCCGAGCGGATTGTTTGTAAGTATTGTCTTCTGTGTGGCATGTGCACTGATGACAAACTTTATGTCTAACATGGGTACCATGGCGCTGATGAGTCCGATCGCAGCTTCTACCGCGCTGGCAGGCGGCATGAATGTGAAAGCAGTCGTGCTTTGCTGCTGTGTATCTGCATGGCTGGCATTTGTAATGCCGACCGGCTGCTCCGGCACGATGATGGCATTTGGTATCGGTAATCAGAATCCGCTGAAGACGCTTAAGTTTACCTTACCGCTTCTGATTCTTACCTTGATCGCACTGATCATCGGCATTAATATTTTCTTCCCGATTTACGGTTAAGAGAGGGAAATAAGGAGATAAAAGTCATGAAAACAATATTTAATCCGGGGACAAAGAAAAAAACACTGACTCTGGTCGATAATGTAGTGTATTCCACGGTAAAAGATTTAAACGGGGATCCGCTGGAGCTGAAGCTTTCGGTTCTGCTCCAGAATGGAAACAGTGAGATGCGTGCTGCAATGGGGGAAGATGATCCGAAGGAGGATCACAGTCCGAAGCCGGCACTGGTATGGGTACCGGGCGGCGGCTGGAAAGGCACAGACAAGAATATGATGCTGGGGGAGATGACAGAATTTGCAAATGCCGGATATGTGGTTGCTTCGATCTATTACCGCAGCAGTGCTCAGGGGCATTATCCGGATCAGCTGATCGATGTGAAAACGGCAATCCGTTTTCTGCGTGCTCATGCAGCGGAGTTCGAGATCAATCCGGAGAAGATCGGTATCTTTGGCCGTTCGGCAGGTGCACATTTGTCAGCAGCAGCAGCTATGAATCAGGATGGTTTTGACAGTGAGGAATGGAGCGGCTATTCCTCTAAGGTTCAGGCATGCTGTGATATGTTCGGACCGGTTGATATCAAGGCGTTGATGGAAAATGAAGAAAAGCAGTTTTCAAATCCGTCTGCACGCTGGCACAGTGTTGAGGAAACCCATGGAGGATGTCTGTTGGGAGGAGATCCGGCAACGATGAAGGAGCGCGGTGCGAAAGCAAGTCCGGTCAATATGGTAAATCAGGATATGTGCCCGATTCAGATCCTTCATGGTGATAATGACCCACTTGTTCCGGTAGAGATCAGCAGTGAGACGCTTTATCAGAAGATTGTGGCTGCCGGTATGGAAGATAAAGTGGATTACTATGTGATTCCGGGCGCAGGTCATGGAACGAGAGAGTTTTTCCAGGATGCCACGAAGGAATTGCAGATTGCATTCTTTGATAAGTATTTAAAGTAAGTTCGTTAATTAACAACCCCACACGTTATACCAGAAACTTATAAAATGGGGCTGTCGCACTAGCAAATATTTTTTGCTGGGCGGCAGC